>NZ_JAKRMO010000052.1:0-32256 GCF_022346485.1 Brachybacterium sp. ACRRE
CACCGGCCCCGCCCCCGCGCCGACCACCGGCCCGCAGACGCGGAACGGGGCACCCACCGCGACGGTGGATGCCCCGTTCCGGGGTGAGGCCCAGCCCGTCGGCCGGACTGGCCGGATCAGGCCTCGTGCGTGCCCGCGCTGCGCAGGTTCTGCGAAGCCTCGACGATGCGGGCGGCCATGCCGGCCTCGGCCTTCTTGCCCCAGGCGCGGGGGTCGTAGGCCTTCTTGTTGCCGACCTCGCCGTCGACCTTGAGGACGCCCTCGTAGTTGTCGAACATGTGGCCGGCGGCTGGGCGCGTGAAGGCGTACTGGGTGTCGGTGTCGATGTTCATCTTGATGACGCCGTTGTCCACCGCCTCCTGGATCTCCTCGAGCGTGGAGCCGGAGCCGCCGTGCATCACCAGGTCGAACGGCTTGTCCTGGCCGTACTCCTTGCCCACCGCGTCCTGGATGTCCTTGAGGACGGAGGGGCGCAGCTTGACGTTGCCCGGCTTGTAGACGCCGTGCACGTTGCCGAAGGTGAGAGCGGTGAGGTAGCGGCCGTTCTCACCGAGGCCCAGCTTCTTGGCGGTCTTCAGGCCGTCCTCCGGGGTGGAGAAGAGCTTGTCGTTGGAGACGTCCGCCTGGACCCCGTCCTCCTCGCCGCCGACCACTCCGACCTCGATCTCGAGGATCTTCTTGGACTCGGCGGTCTTGGCGAGCAGACGCTCGGCGATCTCGAGGTTCTCGTCGACCGGGACCGCGGAGCCGTCCCACATGTGCGACTGGAACAGCGGGTCGAGGCCCTTCTTCACGCGGTTCTCGAGGTCCCACTCGATGAGGGGCTCGACCCAGGTGGGCAGAACCTCCTTGGCGCAGTGGTCGGTGTGGAGCGCGACGTTGATCGGGTAGTTGTCCGCGACGGCGTGGACGAACTGCGCCAGAGCGATCGAACCGGCCACCCGGTCCTTGACCGTCGAGCCGGACAGGTACTCCGCACCGCCGAAGGACACCTGGATGATGCCGTCGGTGTTCGCCTCGGTGAAGCCCTGCAGCGCCGCGATGGCCGTCTGCGAGCTCGAGACGTTCACCGCGGGGTAGGCGAACGCGCCCTTCTTGGCGCGGTCGATCATCTCGGCGTACTTGTCAGGGGATGCGATGGGCATGTGTGCTCCTCACGCGAGTGCGAGTAACGGCATCGGAACGCGCCGCGACGGCGCGCAGTGCTGTTGATTCTCTCACGCCGGCGTCTGAACGGAACCTCCGGTCCGCGCCCGTGGACACGGGTCCGCGGACGCCGCCGGCGCGGCGCCCCGCCCGGGAGCTCCGGCGCGCGATCACCCCGCGTCCGTGCCCGTGCCGCCCTCCCCGCGGAGCGCGTGCTGGCGCATCCAGGTGTGCATGGCGATCGCGGCCGCCGCCGCGACGTTGAGCGAGCGGGTCGAGCCCAGCTGCGTGATCTCGAGGACCTCGTCGCAGACCGCGAGCAGCTCCGGACTGATCCCGGGGCCCTCCTGGCCGAAGACGAGGACAGCGCGCTCGGGCAGCCGCGCCTGCTCGAGCGGCCTGGCGCCGGGGATGATGTCGATCGCGATCAGCGGCCTGCCCCGCTCGTGCGCCCAGGCGGCGAGGTCCGCGGCGTCGGGATGGTGGATCTCGTGCTGGTAGCGGTCGGTGACCATGGCGCCGCGACGGTTCCACCGGCGGCGCCCGACGATGTGGAAGGCGCCCACCGCGAAGGCGTTCGCGGTGCGCACGATCGAGCCGATGTTCGCGTCGTGCTCGAGGTTCTCGATCGCGACGTGCAGCCCGGTGCGATGGGCGTCGAGGTCGGCGATGATCGCCTCGCGCCGCCAGTAGCGGTAGCGGTCCACGACGTTGCGGCGGTCCCCGCCCGCGAGCAGCTCGGGGTCCAGCCGGGGATCCTCGGGCCACGGCTCGGGATGCGGGCCGACGCCGACCTCCCGCTCGGGGCCGACGGGCTCAGTCATGACTCGACGTCCTGTCGTCCCGGTCCATCCCGCCCTCGACGCGCTCCTGCGCGCGGACCCTGAGGTCCGGGTCGGGCAGGCCCTGGGCACGGCGGCGCCGCTCGCGTCGCACGAGCCGCACCACCCAGATCACGAGCAGCAGCGCGATCACCACGTACACGATGTTCGAGATGACCTCGGTGAACGGCTCGATGACGTGCCAGTTCGCGCCGAGCGTGAACCCCAGGGTGATGAACAGGGCGTTCCAGATCGCGCTGCCCGCGAGGGTGAGCAGGGTGAAGCGCCAGAACGGCATCGCGAACAGACCCGCGGGGATGGACACGAGCGACCGGATCCCAGGGACCATGCGGCCGAAGAACACGCCCTTGGTGCCGTGCCGCCGCATCCACTCGACCGTCCGGTCGAAGTCCTCGACGTGCAGCAGGGGCAGCCGCAGGAACAGGGAGCGCAGCCGCGCGGGACCGAGCGCCCGGCCCAGTCCGTACAGGACCCACGCCCCGGCGACCGATCCCACCAGCGAGCACAGCAGCATCTCGAGGAAGGAGTGCCCCTCCTTCGCGGCGGCCACCCCCGCGAGCGGCAGGATCACCTCGGAGGGGATCGGCGGGAACACGTTCTCGAGGAAGATGAGCAGGGCGACGCCGAGACCGCCCAGGGCGTCCATCGTGTCCACGGCCCAGTCGACGACGTTCATCGGGACGCCCCGGCTCGCGGGACGTATGCGGGGGCGCAGGTCATGGGGGGCCTCTCGCTCGTGGACGGGCATCTCCATCGTAGAGGTCGCGCCGATCAGCTTCCTGGCATGCGCCTGACCTTCTACTGTGTGCCCCATGACCTTCAACCCGAACGCCGACATCCGCTCGGACAACGTCTCCCGCGGCGGTGGCGGCGGTCGCGGCCGCGGCATCGCCATCGGCGGCGGGGGCGGCGGCTGCCTGCTCCTGGTGATCGTGGTGATCTACGCGATCATGGGCGGGAACCCGCTGGACCTGCTGCAGGGCTCGGATTCGGGCAGCTCGCAGTCCCAGGACCAGGGCACGGGCGGGGACACCGGGTGCACGACGGGCGCCGACGCGAACGACTCGGACGACTGCCTCGTCCAGGCCACCGTCGAATCGGCCGACGCCACCTGGCGGGACCTCGCGCCGCAGATGGGCATCTCCTTCAGCGAGCCGCGCGGGAAGCTGTTCTCCGGGCAGACGAACACGGGCTGCGGCGCCGCCTCACGGGACGTCGGCCCCTTCTACTGCCCCGCCGACAGCACCATCTACATCGACACGAGCTTCTATGACGAGCTCAGCTCGACCTACGGGGCGTCCGCCGGCGCCTTCGCGAAGGAGTACGTGGTCGCCCACGAGTACGGGCACCACATCCAGAATCTGCAGGGCACGATGGACCGCATCGACCACTCGCAGAAGGGCCCGACGAGCGACGGCGTGCGCCTCGAGCTGCAGGCCGACTGCTACGCGGGCGTGTGGGCGGACCATGCCTCGTCCTCGAAGGACCAGGAGGGTCAGGCATTCCTCGAGCCGCTCACCGACGAGGACATCTCCGACGCGCTCTCGGCGGCGAGCGCCGTGGGCGACGATCACATCCAGGGAGAGGTCTCGGGCGGGGACGTGAACCCCGAGACCTGGACGCACGGCTCCTCCGCGCAGCGCCAGAAGTGGTTCACCACCGGCTACGAGTCCGGCGATCCGGAGTCCTGCGACACCTTCTCGACCTCGAACCTGTGAGGGGCCAGTCCCCTCAGATGCTGAGCTCGTCGACCGAGAACGCGGAGAGGTAGCGGTAGCCGGCCGCCTCGATCTTCTCGCGAGCACCGGTGCCGCGGTCCATGATCACCGCGACGGCCCGGATCCGCGCGCCGGCCTCCTCGATCGCCTCGCACGCGGTGAGCACGCTGCCCCCGGTGGTGGAGGTGTCCTCGACGGCGATGACGTCGCGGCCCGCGATGTCGGGGCCCTCGATGCGGCGCTGCAGGCCGTGGGCCTTGTTCGCCTTGCGCACGACGAACGCGTCCAGGCGCGGCGAGGGCAGGGCGGAGGCGCCCTCCTCGGCCGCGAAGTTCGACCAGGGATGGGCGCCCGCGGCGGCGCCGTCGTGCGCGGCGGTGTGGAGGATCGAGGTCGCGACCGGATCCGCGCCGAGCGTCAGGCCGCCCACGGCGCTCGCGGCGTCGGCCCCGTGGAGCAGTCCGTCGGAGGCGAGCAGGTCGAGCATGACGCGGCCGACGAGCGGGGCGGCCTCGTGGTGCAGGGTGATGCGGCGCAGGTCGATGTAGTAGTCGGCCTCGGCTCCGGAGGAGAGCGTCACCTTCCCGCGCACCACGGCGAGGTCGTCGATGAGCTGGAGCAGGCGGGCGCGCGCGTCGGCGGTCGAGATATCGGGCATGGCACCAGGGTAGACGCAGTGCGCATCCCTCCGCGTCGCGCGCTCAGCCGTCCTCGCGCTGCCACGGGGCCTTCAGCCGGCGCCGGGACGCGCGCCGGCGTGCGCGGCCGAGGGCCCGTCGGCCGGCCGCGGCCTCCCACCGCGGGGAGGCGAGCATCCGCACGAGGCGCCGGGGCGCGAGGCGGGAGACCTCTCCCGCGGCCCGGTACTTCACCGAGGGGATCGAGAGCACCTGGCCCTTGGCGGCGTCCCGCAGGGCCTGCTCCACCACGAACGGGGCCTTCAGCCAGGTCACGCGGGGCAGTCCCTCGACGTTGATCGAGGCGCGCTCGTGGAACTCGGTGGCGACGAAGCCGGGCAGCAGCGCGGTCGCCGTGACGCCCGTGCCCTCGAGCTCGGTCGCCAGGGACTCGGTGAACACGGTGACCCAGCTCTTGGAGGCCGCATAGGGACCGGCGGCGGTGTACCCGGCCAGGGAGCTGACGTTGATGATGGCGCCGCAGCGACGCTGGACCATCACCCGCGCGGCCGCATGGGAGAGGACGAGGACGGCCCGGATCAGCGTGTCCATCTGCTTCTCGTGCTCCTCGACGCCGACCTCGAGGAAGCGCCCGCGCAGCCCGTATCCCGCGTTGTTCACGAGCAGGGAGACCGGGGCGACGGGGTCGGTGACGGCGGTGGCCACGCGATCCAGCTCGCGGCGCACGGAGAGGTCGGCCGCGAGCACGTCGACCTCGACCTTGTGCACGTGGCGGATCTGCTCGGCGACCGCCCGCAGGCGCCCCTCGTCGCGGGCGACGAGCAGCAGGTCATGCCCCGTCCCGGCGAGCTGCCAGGCGAACTCGAGGCCCAGTCCGGCGGTCGAGCCGGTGACCAGTGCGCGTGCCATGTCCTGATGCTAGTCGCGCGGGGACGAATCGGCGGCGCTGTCCGAGGTGTCGGAGGAGGACTGCTCCGGGGTGCCGGAGCCCGGGTGGTCCGAGACGGTGCCGTCCAGGTATGCGAGGGCGGCGACCACCTGCGCGCGCGTCATCACCGCGAGCGTCGGGCGCAGCTGCGGCACGAAGGCGCTCTGGTGGTTCGCGGGGACGTCGCTCGCGATCGTGCCGGCGGCCTGCGCGCGGCGGTAGAGGTCGGGATCGGTGCCGCCGACGGTCCAGTACACGTACGGCGCGCCGAAGGCGTCGGGAAGGTGCGAGAAGTCCTCGCTCGCGGTCGCCGGGGCCATCGTGACCACCTGCCCGTCGTCGAAGGCCTCCTCGAAGGCGGCCCGCACGAGCTGCTCCTGCTCCGCATCGTTGCTGGTCAGCGGGTACTGGTCGTAGTACTCGAACTCGGGCTCCTGCGGGCAGCCGGAGGCCTCGCACTCGGCGCGCACGATCCGCTCGAGGGCGGCGATCACCTGGTCGCGCACGTCCGTGTCGTAGTGGCGCAGGTTCAGGCGCAGCTCGGCGGTCGCGGGGATGACGTTGGACTTGGTCCCGGCGTTCAGCGCGCCGACGGTCACCACGGAGAAGGATCCCGGCGGGATCTCGCGGGAGACGATCTGCTGCAGGCGCAGCACGATGCTCGAGGCGAGCACCACAGGGTCGACGGCGAGATGCGGCATGGAGCCGTGGGCGCCGCGGCCGTGCAGGGTGATGTGCACGGAGTCGCCCTGGGAGAGGACGGGCCCGTCGGTGATCGCGACCTGGCCGGCGATCCCCGGCATGACGTGCTGGCCGAGCGCCACGTCGGGACGGGGCACTGCCTCGGCGAGGCCGTCCCGCAGCATCGAGAGGGCGCCGTCGGCCTCCTCCTCGCCGGGCTGGAAGACGGCGATGTAGGTGCCGCTCCAGCCCTCGCGGTTCTCGACCAGGGCGCGCACCGCGCCCAGCAGTGCGGAGAGATGGAAGTCGTGGCCGCAGGCGTGCATGACCCCGTCGGTCTCGGAGCGGTAGTCGACGATCCGGTCCTCGGTCACGGGCAGGGCGTCGATGTCGGCGCGGGCGAGGACCGTCGGCCCCTCCCCGTTCTCGATCACGGCGACCACGCCGGTGCCGCCGAACCTGCGGGTCCCCAGCCCCAGCTGCGCGAGCTCGTGCTCGATCCGCCCGGCCGTCCCCTCCTCCTGCATGCTCAGCTCGGGGTGGCGGTGGACGTCCTCGTAGAGGTCCTCCTGCCAGTCCCCCATCGATTCCAGGCTCTTCTCGATCGCGGTGTCCATGTCCCTACTGTGCATCCTCGCGCGCCCCTCGTGCAGACGGATGGGGCGGGAGGCGGACCGGGCGCGTCGGCCCGCCCGCATAGACTCGTCCCATGCGGATCGCCACCTGGAACATCAACTCCCTGCGCGCCCGGATGGATCGGCTGCTCGCCCTGCTCGAGCGCCAGGAGATCGACGTGATCGCCCTGCAGGAGATCAAGGCGAAGCCTCAGCAGCTGGACCTCAGCGGTCTCGAGGCCGCCGGCTACGAGGTCGCCGCGCACGGGCTGAACCAGTGGAACGGCGTCGCGATCGCCTCGCGCGTCGGCCTGAGCGACGTGCGCACCGAGCTGCCGGCCGTTCCCACCTGGCCGGAGGACGAGGACGGCGTGGTCGAGGCGCGCGCGCTCGGCGCCGTCGTCGGGGGCGCCGAGGACGGATCGGGCGGTCTGCGCCTGTGGTCGCTGTACGTGCCCAACGGACGCGAGATCGACCACCCGCACTACGGCTACAAGCTGCGCTGGCTCGAGGCGCTGCGCGCCGAGGGCGCCCGCGAGCTCGCCGCCGACGCCGACGCCCGCGTGCTCCTGACCGGCGACTTCAACGTCGCGCCCGAGGACGACGACGTCTGGTCGATGGAGTTCTTCGAGGGCAGGACGCACGTCACCGAGCCCGAGCGCTCGGCGTTCCGGGCCGTGGTCGACGAGGGCTTCGCGGACCTGGTGCGCCCCGATCACCCGGGCCCCGGCGTGTACACGTACTGGGACTACCAGCAGCTGCGCTTCCCGAAGAAGGAGGGCATGCGCATCGACTTCGCACTCGGCTCCCCCGCCGTGCAGTCGGCATACCGCGCCTCGTTCATCGACCGCGAGGAGCGCAAGGGCAAGGGCGCCTCCGACCACGCGCCCGTGGTGCTGGACCTGGAGCTCTGAGCCCGCTCCGCGGGTCCTCCACAATGCCCGTTTATCCCCCATCCGGGGTTCGGGGCTGACGGGGAGCCCGCTCGCGCCGACGCTGGGGGCATGACCAGCCTCCTGGACCGCCCCGCACTCCGCACACCCTCCCGGTTCCCGGCCGCCTCCTCCCCGCCGAGCGCCGCGGGACCGCAGGAGCACGCCGCGGATCAGCGAGGGCGGGGACCGGGATCCGGAGCCGTGGGCGGCGCGTCGGCCATCGTCCTCTGGCACGACGTCGCCGTGGAGGAGGACGCCGCGGGGAGCCTGCGGGCGCTGGTCGCAGACCACGCCGGTGCGGCCGGCGCCGTGCTGCGCGACGCCCATGAGCTCGCCGCCCCCGCGACCTCCGGACCTGCCGGATCCGCCGGACCCACCGGATCCGCGAGAGGGACCGACGTGCGCGAGGCGCTGCACCTGTGCACTCCCGCCGCGCTGCTCGCCGCTCCCCCGCGCACCGCCCGGTCCCGCCTGCTCGTGGTCACCGATCGCCCGGTCTCCGAACCCGTGTGGCGGCGCGCGCTCGAGCTCGAGGCGGCGGCCGTGCTGCGCCTCCCGGAGGACTCGACGCGCCTGCTCTCACTGCTGGGGGACGCGCTGCGACCGCGCCAGAGCGCCCGCATCATCGGGGTGGTGGGCGGCTGCGGCGGGGCCGGCGCCTCGAGCCTCGCCGCACGGCTCGCGGGAGCGGCCGCCCGGGCGGGCCGCTCGAGCGTGCTGATCGACGCCGACCCCCTGGGCGGGGGCCTCGACGCCCTCGTCGAGGCCCCGGATCTGCGCGGGGCCTGCTGGGAGGACCTCTCCGGGATCGATGCGGCCGACGGCGAGGCGCTGGTCGCGGGGCTCCCGGAGGTGGACGACGTGCGACTGCTGGTGGCTCGGGAGGATCCCGCGCCCAGCGGCATGCAGCTGGACCATGTGCTCGCCGCGCTCGACTCGCTCACGGCGCGGGTCGTGGTCGACCTCGCCCCGGACCTGGTGGGCCCGGCGATCGCGCACCTGGACCGGCTGTACGTGGTGCTGCCGGCGACCGATCATGCGCTGCGCGCCGCCGCCCGGCGCCTCGCCTCCTGGCACCTGCCCCCTGGGGGCGCCGAGGTCGTGCTCCGCGGTCGCGGACCGGTGTCCCCCGCGGATGTCCGGGAGGTGCTGCACCTGGGCGTCGCGGGCCGCTTCGCGGACTCCTCGCGCGCGACCGTGCCGCTGCTGGACGTGCGCCGCGGCGGGGCGGACGGGCTCGCCCGTCGCCTCGCGTCGAGCTGGGAGGACGCGCGATGAGCGCCGTCGGCGCCCCGGAGGGAGCCCTCGACGCGGTGATCGACCGGGTGCGCGAGGATCTCGCGGCGGAGCCGGGCCCCGTCGACGTGCCCAGGGTCTCCCGGGCGCTGCGCCGGGAGGGCCGTGTGCTCGGCGCCGCCGCGATGCTCGAGATCACGAGCCGCGTGCGCGACCACGTCTCCGGACTCGGACCGCTGCAGGACCTCGTGGGTCCCGGCGTCACCGACGTGCTCGTCAACGGCGACGGCAGCGTGTGGGTGGACGGCGCCGAGGGACTGCACCGCAGTCCCGTGCACGTCAGCCCCGAGCAGGCGCGCTCGCTCGCCGTGCGCCTGGCGACGCTGGGCGGCAGGCGCCTCGACGACGCCGTGCCCTGCGCGGACGCCCGCCTGCCCGGCGGCATCCGCTTCCACGGGGTGCTCTCGCCGCTCTCGCCCACCGGCGCCCTGATCTCCCTGCGCCTGCCCTCCGAGCGCACGATGACCCTCGCGGATCTCGAGGCGGCGGGTGCTCTCCCGGACCCGCTGCCCGAGGTGATGCGTGCGCTCGTCGCCGCCCGCGCGGCGTTCGTCGTCACGGGCGGCACCGGGACGGGCAAGACGACCCTGCTCGGGGCGCTGCTCGCCCTCGTCCCCGAGAACGAGCGCATCGTCGTCATCGAGGACGCGCAGGAGCTGCGCATCGACCACCCCCATGCGGTCCACCTGCAGTCCCGTCACGCCAACAGCGAGGGCACCGGCGCGGTGGACCTGACCGACCTGGTCCGCCAGAGCCTGCGGATGCGCCCGGACCGCGTGGTGCTGGGCGAATGCCGCGGCGCCGAGGTGCGTGAACTCCTCCAGGCGCTGAACACGGGACACGAGGGCGGCTGCGGGACCCTGCATGCCAACACCGCACTCGACGTCCCCGCCCGGCTCGAGGCGCTCGGCGCTCTGGGAGGGCTGGACCGGCAGGCGCTCGCCGCGCAGGCCGCGAGCGCCCTCGAAGTGGTCGTGCACCTCGGCCGCCCCCATGGCAGACGCCGGATCGTCGAGCTCGCGGTGCTCGAACGCGGATCGGACGGCGCGCTGCGCGCGGTGCCCGCCCTGGGCCTTCGCGAGGACGTGGCCGTCACCGGTCCCGGATGGGAGCGTCTCGCCCGCCGCCTCGGCCTGTCCGCGTCCCCGGCTGCGGGACCCGCGGGTGCGGACCGCGCCAGGGGCCGCCACAGCGCCCTCTCCCCCGGCGGGGCGACGCGGCGGGAGGCGGACCGATGAGCTGTCTCCCTCTGCTGCTCACCGCCCCTCTCGTCCTCCTCGTGGTCTGGAGCAGGGGGCCGGCCGTCGCCGCGACCGATCGGCGGCCCCTGCGTCTCCCCCGCCGTCCGCAGCACGCGAGCACGCTGGACGTGGCCCGCATGGTCGAGCGCCTCGCAGTAGTGCTCGGCAGCGGGTCGCCCGTGCGCGGCGCATGGAGGATCGTCTCCGACTCGCTGCCGCCCGGCGAGCTCTCCCAGCTGGCCGCCCGCGTGAGCGCAGGTGCCGATCCGCGCCGCGCCGCCCAGGGACGTCTCTCCCGCTCCGCGGAGATCCGGGCGCTCGGCACTGCGCTCGAGGTCTGCGAGCACAGCGGCGCCCCCATGTCCTCCCTGCTCGAAGGGCTCGCCGGCGCGCTGCGCGGACTGCACGACGCCGCGGCCGCACGCCGCAGCGCCTTCGCGGGCCCGCGGGCGACCGGCCGCATCCTGCTGGGACTGCCCCTCGCCGGGATCGCCCTGGGCGCGCTCCTCGGCGCCGATCCCCTGCGGATCCTGTTCGGCACCGCCTCCGGTCGTCTGCTGCTGATCTGCGGCTGCGCCCTGACGCTCGCGGGCTGGTGGTGGATGCGCTCTCTCCTGCGGACCGCCGAAGGCCACGCGCACAGCGGCGTGGACCCCTCCGTGCTGCTGGATCTCATCGCCGGAGCGATGACCTCGGGGCTGCCGCTGGCCGGTGCCGCATCCGTGGTGGCGCGGGCCCTCGCCGAGGATCCGACCTCGCAGACCGCCGCGGCGGATCTGGACCGCTTCGCGCAGTCCCTCGCGGCAGGCGTGCCCTCCGTGCTCGCCGCGCAGCACCTGCCTCCAGAGCTCACCGTGCTCGGTGAATCCGCACTGCTGGCCGAGCGCTCCGGCGCGGACCTCACGCGGGTCCTCCACGGCGCCGCACGGGATGCCCGTCGCGACCGCGCACGGGATGCCGAGGCGGCGGCCGCGCGCCTGGCCGTGCGACTGGTCCTGCCCACCGGCACCACCCTGCTCCCCGCTTTCGTGCTGCTCGGCATCATCCCGACCGTCGCCTCGCTGCTGAGCGGATCCCTGGGCGTGGAGACCTGGCTCCCCGGCGTCTGACCGCCGCGGGTCCTCCGGCCCGCATCACCCATGACCCCCGGGCTCGCGCCCGGTCCGCGCCGCCGATCGGCGGTGCGTCATCACCCGCACACGCGGGTCCATCCGAAGGAGATCCCCATGTCCGCACTCGTCCTCACCCGGCCCGTCCCGCCTCGCAGGCGCTCGGCCTCCACCCGTCCCACTCCCGCGGGGCCGACGACCACCCGGGCCGCGTCGGGCTCGCCCGCGCGCTCGCATGCTCCGCGCGGCGGCACCGGCGTGTTCGGTCCCACCCGGCACCGCCTGGGAGCGGCCCTGCGGGGCGACGCGGGCGCGTCGACCGCGGAATACGCCATCACGGTGCTCGCGGCCTGCGGCTTCGCGGCCGTGCTGGTGCTGCTGCTGAAGTCCGGCGAGGTGCGGGAGCTGCTGATGAACATCATCACCTCGGCACTCTCGCTGGGGCAGTGACCGCCCGCTCCCCCGCCCCGCCCGCGCAGTGCGCGCACGCCGACGAGGCGTCTCGGCAGGCCCCTTCCCGGGCCGGCCGGGGCGCCCGTCGCCCGCGGCCGGGCACCTGCCGCCCACGGCCCCTCCGCCGTGCACTGCGCGGCGGCACCGGCTCGGTGACGGCGGAGACCGCGATCGTGCTACCCGTCGTCGTGCTGATGGTGCTCGTGATCCTCGTGGCCGGCGTCGGGATCGGCGCGCAGGTGCAGCTCGAGTCCGCGGCCCGCGGTGCGGCCCGCGAGCTCGCACGCGGGCAGAGCGAGGGCGAGGCCGTGCAGAGCGCTCAGCGGATCGCGGGCGACGGCGCGCAGGTGAGCATCGGATCCGACGGTGCGTGGGTGCAGGTGACGGTGACGCGCTCGGTGGGTGCCCGCAGCGGCCTGCTCTCCGGCGCGAGCTGGGACCTCAGCGGCTCGGCCCAGGCGCGCCGAGAACCCCATCTGGTGGGCGACGGGCAGGGAGGGGGCGCGCCATGACGCCGTCACGCACGCGGGCGGAGGCACGGGAGGACGCGCGAGAGCACGCGAGGGAGGAGGGCTCGGCGCCCGCGAGCGTGCTCGCCTACATCGGGGCGATGACGGCGGTGCTGGGCGCGGTCGTCGTCATCGGGCAGGGACTGCTCGCGCTCGCGGCCGCGGACACCGCCGCGGACCTCGCCGCGCTCGCGGGCGCCGATGCGCTCGCCGTCGGCAACAGCGCGCCGTGCGCCATCGCCTCCGAGGCGGCCGTCCGCAACGGCGCGAGCCTGCTCTCGTGCACCGTCGCCGGTCAGGACGTGATCGTCGAGGTCAGCACGCCCGCCGGGGTGCTCCCGGATCAGCGCTCGCTGGCCCGCGCCGGCCCCGCGCCGTCGAGCAGCTCGAGGACGGCGAGCGCCCCCGCCTTGGACAGCGGCTCGTTGCCGTTGCCGCACTTCGGGGAGACCACGCACGCCGGGCAGCCTGCCTCGCATGCGCATTCGCGCACCATGTCCTCCGTCGCCCGCACCCAGGCGGCCGCGTCCTCGGCGCCGCGCTCGGCGAACCCGGCGCCGCCGGGCGCGCCGTCGTACACGAAGATCGTGGGCTGGCCGGTGTCCTCGTGACGGGCCGTCGAGACCCCGCCGATGTCCCAGCGGTCGCAGGTGGCCAGCAGGGGCAGCATCGAGATCGCGGCATGCTCGGCGGCGTGCAGGGCGCCGGGGAGCAGCTCGTCGACGATGCCGTCGGCCTCGGTGGTCTCCTGGGGCAGCACGAACCAGACCGCGCGCGTGGTGAGGGTGCGAGGCGGCAGGTCCAGCGGATGCTGACCGAGGACCGCCTGGGTGTAGACGTCCCGCACCTGGTAGCCGGTGACCTGGTCGGTGACGTCGACCGTGCCGAAGCACAGCCGCACGCCCCGCCCCCACTCCTCCTCGCGGTCGGTGGAGCGGATGCGGATCGTGGAGGTCGACTGCGGATGCGTGGAGTGGAGCGGATCCTCGCGGTGCACGAGGGCGACCGCCCGCTCGACGTCCAGGTGGTCGACGACGAAGTTCCTGCCCTGATGCATGTAGACCGCGCCGTCGTGGACCTGGGTGTGAGCGCTGCCGGCGTCGACGGTGCCCAGCAGGGCGCCGCTGGAGGCCTCGACGATCCGCACCGGTTCGCCGCCGCTCCCGCGCAGGTCGGTGAGGTCGTGGGCGCTCTCCGTCATCGTCCAGTACCAGCCCGTCGGACGGCGTCGCAGCACTCCGCGGGCGGCGAGAGTGTCCAGCAGCTCCCGCGCTGCGGGCCCGAAGATCTCCTCCTCGCCGTCGCGCAGGGGCAGCTCCGCGGCCGCGGCGCACAGATGTGGCGTCATCACGTAGGGGTTCTGGGGGTCGAACACGGCCGCCTCGACCTCCATGCCGAAGACGGAGTCCGGATGGTGCACGACATACGTGTCCAGCGGGTCCTCGCGGGCGACGAACAGGGCGAGCGCATCCCCCTCCTGGCTGCGCCCGGCGCGCCCCGCCTGCTGCCACAGCGAGGCGCGGGTGCCCGGCCACCCGGCGATCAGCACGGCGTCGAGCCCGGAGATGTCGATGCCCAGCTCGAGGGCATTGGTGGAGGCGAGTGCCCGCAGGTCCCCCGAGCGCAGGGCGTCCTCCAGCGCCCTCCGCTCCTCCGCGAGGTAGCCGCCGCGATAGGCGGCGATCCTCCCCGACCGGCGCGCGAGCTCACCGTCCATGGACTGCTCCGCCTCCTGCCCGAGGAGGCGCTGCGCGCCGGTCGAGACGAGCTCCGCACCGCGCCGGGAGCGGGCGAACACGAGGGTCTGCACGTCGCGGCGCACGAGGTCCGCGAGCAGCGCGCCGGCCTCGCTCGTCGCCGAGCGGCGCAGCGGCTCCTCGCTGCGCTCGGCGGGTTCGGAGGGCTCGGCGTGGTGGCCGGCGTGCGCGGCGCGATGCTCGACGGAGGTCGCGCTGACGGGGCGCCCGGGGGCGCCGTTCCCGCTCGGCTCCGCGGGTCGACGGCCGTCGACGACCGACCTGGTGCCGGGCTCCCACAGTCCGAAGGTGACGCCACCGCGCGGCGAGCCGTCCTCCGTGACGGCCTCGACGTCCTGGCCGACCAGGCGCGAGGCCGAGAGCTCGGGGTTGGCGGTGGTGGCCGAGGCCAGGATGAACGTGGGGTCGCTGCGATAGGCGGCCGCGACGCGGCGCAGGCGCCGCAGGACCATCGCGACGTGGCTGCCGAAGACGCCGCGGTAGCTGTGGCACTCGTCGACGATCACGTACTTCAGGGCCCGCAGGAAGCTCGCCCACTGCTCGTGGCCGGGGAGGATCCCGAAATGCAGCATGTCGGGGTTGGTGAGCACGAAGGTGCCGTGACGGCGGATCCAGCGGCGCTGCTCGGTGGGGGTGTCCCCGTCGTAGACGGCCACACGGGCGTCGCGCAGCTCGGCGCCGTCGGCGAGGGCCGTGATGTTGGTGAGCTGGTCCGCGGCCAGGGCCTTCGTCGGCGCGAGGTACAGGGCGGTCGCGCGCGGCGCGGAGCGGTCGAGCTCGCGGGCTCCGATCGCGCTCAGCGAGGGGAGCAGGTACGCGAGCGACTTGCCGGAGGCGGTGGCGGTGGACAGGACGACGTGCCGCCCGTCGTGGGCGAGGCGCGCCGCCTGCTCCTGGTGGGTCCAGGGGGCGGTGATACCGCGGTCGGCGAGGTGCTCGCGCAGGCGAGGATCCGTCCACTCCGGGAACTCGCCGGTGCGCCCGGGGCGCGCGGGCACGTGCTCCACATGGGTGAGGCAGGTGCGGCGCTGCAGGGGTGCGCTGAGGTCTCGCAGCAGCTCGTCGGCCCGCCCTCGTCGCACCCGCTCCCCTTCCCGACCACGGCCCGTTTCGGGGCCGGGAGCGGTCCTGGGACCGCCCGTCCAGCGCATGTCCGGATCACGTCCGGGCACCTGGGGCACAATCGTAGCCATGCCCGCCGACAACGCCCCCGCCACGCGCGCCCCCGCGTCCGCCGAGCGCGCGCCGGCGCCCCCGCGCGTGGAGTCCGCCCTGCTCGACGCGCTGCGCAGCGACCTCGCGGCGGCCCCCTTCACGACGCAGGCCTGCCGCGACCTGCTGGGTCCGCTCGCGCACGACGCCCTGGGCCGCGAGAACCCGATCCCCGCGCGCCGCGTCCTGGCCCAGGACGAGAGGCCCACGGCGGTGCTGCTGTGGCTCTTCACCCTCGGCGGCGCGCTCCGCCGGGATCTCGTCGAGCGCGCCCTTCCCACCCTGGGCCTCGAGGGTGCGCTCGCGCTGGGCCTCGTCGAGGAGATCGACGCGGGGGCGGTCGCGGAGGGCGACGTCTCCGGCGACCCCGACGACACCCGCGACGGCACCCGCGACGAAGGGTCTCGCGCAGCGCGCGTGCGCGCCATCGTCGACCTCTCCCCCTACGCCGCGAGCGACGATCTCGGCGAGATCCAGTGGTGGATCGCCTCGGACCTCTCCGAGATCGCGACCGGTGCACCGCTCTCCTCGGACCACGTGCTCGGCGTGGGCGGCGCCTCGCTGACCCTCGCCCGGATCACGCCGCGCGGGCACGTGGGGCGGGTGCTGGACCTGGGCTGCGGCGGCGGCATCCAGGCGCTGCACGCCTCCCGCCACGCCGACCACGTCGTGGCCACCGACCTCTCTCCCCGCGCGCTCGCCTTCGCCGCCTTCAACGCGGCGCTCAACGGCATCGAGCTCGAGCTGCGGGAGGGCTCGCTGCTGGAGCCCGTGGCCGGCGAGCAGTTCGACCTGGTGGTGAGCAATCCGCCGTTCGTCATCACGCCCCGCAGCGGCGGGGTCGCGCAGTGGACCTACCGCGACGGCGGCCGCACGGGCGACGTGCTCACCGCCGAGCTCCTCGCCGACCTGCCCCCTCACCTCTCCCCCGGCGGGAGCGCCCTCATG
Organism: Brachybacterium sp. ACRRE; assembly: GCF_022346485.1. Classification (NCBI taxonomy): domain Bacteria; kingdom Bacillati; phylum Actinomycetota; class Actinomycetes; order Micrococcales; family Dermabacteraceae; genus Brachybacterium; species Brachybacterium sp. ACRRE. Next base: position 16,028 of record NZ_JAKRMO010000052.1, read on the forward strand.
CTCTCGAACTGGGAGATCAGCGCGGACACGGCATGGGACGTCCATCCGCGGGCATGGCTCGAGCCGGTCCTGGCCGACGGGATCGACGCCTGGGTGATCCAGCGCGAGAGCGAGGACGCCGCCCAGTACGCGGAGACCTGGGCGCGCGATGGCGGGATCACCGTGCGGGACGCCGCATGGCGGAGCATGCAGGAGGCCTGGCTCGAGGACTTCGAGGCCCGCGGCACCACCGGCATCGGCTTCGGCTACCTGCTGCTGCGCCGTCCCGGGACACCGCGCCCCGACGGCGCCCAGGTGCTCCTCGAGGAGGTCACCGGGACCGGGAGCGGCACCCTGTCCGAGCACATCGGGGCGGGCCTGACGGCCCTCGACGCCCTGGCCCGGCTCGACGACGAGGCCCTGCTCGCCTCCCGTCCGGTGCGTGCGGCGGACGTGGTCGAGCGCCGCCACCTCACGCCCGGCGAGTTCGACCCCATGCTCATCGAGCTCGTGCAGGGCGGAGGCTTCGCCCGCACCGTCCGGGAGGACCAGGTGCTCGCCGCCGTCGTCGGCGCGCTCGACGGGACGCTGACGCTCGGCCAGGTCCTGGGCGCGGTCTGCGCCCTGACCGACGAGGACGAGGGCGCCGCCCGCGAGCGCGTGCTCCCGCAGCTGCGCGAGATGATCCGCACCTCGATGGTGACGCTGTGAACGCGCGGCACGAGGACAGGCGGTACGAGGACATGCGGCCCGAGGACGATCCGCACGGCTCCCGTCGCCCGGGGTCCGGGTACGGACAGAGCACGCCCGTCGAACCCGCCGAGCCCGATGAGCTCCGTGCGCCCGACGAGTTCCCGGGGCCCGACGAGTTCCATCAGACCGACGACCTCCCGGGTCCCGACGGGCCCCGTCACCCCGAGAACGTCGATGCGCTCGACCCGACCGCCCCGGCCGCGGTCCCCGTCGGCCCTCATCGCCGCAGCGGCCTCGTCCCCCGGCTGCTCGTGGGCCTTCTGGGCGCCGCGGTCTGCACGGCGCTCACGGTCCTGCTCGCGAAGGGCGCCGTCGGCACGGCGCGCGGGCAGCGGCTCGATCAGCTGATCCTCTCGGCGGCGCAGAACGACGACGGCCCCATCACGCAGGTCATCTTCCCCGCGCTGAACACGGTGACGGTCCCGGTGGTGCTGATCCTGCTCGCCCTGGCCGCAGTGTTCGCGCTCGTGCGGCGCCGGCCGTCCCTGCTGCTGCAGATCCTCGTGATCGTGGCCGGCGCCAATCTCACGGTGCAGATCGTGAAGTCCTTCGTCGTGGACCGCACCGCGCTCGCGCAGGACATAGACGTCACCCCCAACTCCTTCCCCTCCGGCCACACGGCGCTCGCGATCTCCGTGGCCCTCTCCCTGATCCTCGTCTGCCCCGCGCGGATCCGCGGCCTGGTCGCGATCCTGGGGACGGCGTGGGTCGCCGCCGCCGGGGTGGGCACGATCGCGGGCGGCTGGCACCGTCCCAGCGACGTGCTCGGCGCCCTGCTGGTCACGGGAGCGTGGGCGTTCCTGCTGCTCGCGGTCGACGCGGCGCTCGCCCTCGCCCGCACCCCGCGCGGCCCCGAGGGGCTCGCCCATCCGCGCGACGCCCGGGCCGGGCGCGGGGCGGGACCGCTGCTCGCGGTGCTCGGTGCGGTCGCGGTCGCCGCGGGCATGGTGGTGCTCGCCACGGTCCCCACCCCCATCGACCTCGACGACGCCTCCCACCAGGCCCGCGCCTATCTGGCCACGGTGCTCGTGATCCCGGGATGCGTCGCCGTCCTCACCGCCGCCGCGCTGGGACTGCGCGTGCCGGACCTCGCACGTCCCGCGGGACCCCTGTCCCGGTGACCACGTGGCCGGAGCGTGTACGGTGAGCACGCCGGAGCCACCCAGGCACCCGCGCAACGGCTTCCCGGACCCGCTCCGGCGCCGCCAGAACCCCCGGAAGGACGGTACAAGTGACCGGCTCGCGCCATCTCGTGATCGTGGAGTCCCCTGCCAAGGCGAGGACGATCGCCCGGTACCTCGGGGACGACTACGTCGTCGAGGCGTCCGTCGGCCACATCCGTGACATCCCGGTCCCCCGCGATCTGCCGGCGGACATGAAGAAGGGGCCCTACGGCAAGTTCGGCGTCGACGTCGAGAACGGCTTCGACCCCTACTACGTGGTCAGCGCCGACAAGAAGAAGACGGTCGCGGACCTCAAGAAGAAGCTCAAGGACGCCGACACCCTCTACCTCGCCACCGATGAGGACCGCGAGGGGGAGGCGATCGCCTGGCACCTGCTGGAGACCCTCAAGCCCAAGAAGTCCCTGCCGGTGCACCGCATGGTCTTCCACGAGATCACGCGCGACGCGATCCAGGCGGCGCTGACGAACACCCGCGAGATCGACGACCACCTGGTCGATGCGCAGGAGACCCGCCGCATCCTCGACCGGCTCGTGGGCTTCGAGCTCTCCCCCGTGCTGTGGCGCAAGATCCGCCCCTCGCTCTCCGCGGGCCGCGTGCAGTCCGTGGCGACCCGCCTGGTCGTGGAGCGCGAGCGCGAGCGCATGGCCTTCGTGCCCTCCGACTACTGGGACGTGACCGGCACCTTCGCCGGCTCGGACGCGGCCTTCTCGGCCCGCATCTCGAGCGTCGACGGCTCGCGCGTCGCGACCGGCTCCGACTTCGCCGACGACGGCACCCTGAAGCAGAAGGCGTCCGCGGCGACGGTGCTCACCGAGGAGTCGGCGACCGCGCTGGTCTCCGCGCTCGAGGGCGCGCAGGCACGGGTCGCGAGCCTGGAGTCCAAGCCCTACACCCGTCGGCCCGCCGCCCCGTTCACCACCTCCTCCCTCCAGCAGGAGGCCTCGCGCAAGCTGCGCCTGGGCGCCCGTCAGACCATGCGCGTCGCGCAGGGGCTGTACGAGAACGGCTACATCACCTACATGCGTACGGACTCCGTGGCGCTGTCGGGCGAGGCGATCAGCGCCTCGCGCGCCCAGGCCGCCGAGCTCTACGGCTCGCAGTACGTGCCCGAGAAGCCGCGCCACTACCAGAACAAATCCCAGAACGCGCAGGAGGCGCACGAGGCGATCCGCCCCGCCGGGGACCGCTTCCGCACGCCCGCGCAGGTCGCCGGCCAGCTCTCGGGCGACGACTTCCGTCTCTACGAGCTGATCTGGAAGCGCACGGTCGCCTCCCAGATGGCCGACGCCAAGGGCACCACGAGCTCCGTCGAGCTGGCCGTCGAGAAGGCCGGCCGCGCCGCCACCTTCCGCGCCTCGGGCACCGTCATCACCTTCCGCGGCTTCATGGCCGCCTACGAGGAGGGCCGCGACGCCTCCCGCTACGGCGAGCAGGACGAGAACGACAAGCGCCTGCCGCAGATGGACGAGGGAGACATGCTGGACGTCGAGGCGCTCGTGCCCGACGGCCACACCACCACCCCTCCCCCGCGCTTCACGGAGGCCTCGCTGGTGCGGGCGCTCGAGGAGCGCGGCATCGGCCGCCCCTCGACCTACGCCTCGACCGTGACCACCATCCAGGACCGCGGCTACGTGCTGCGCCGCGGCTCGGCGCTCGTGCCCAGCTGGACGGCGTTCGCCGTGGTCAAACTGCTCGAGGAGCACTTCGGGCCGTTCATCGACTACGACTTCACCGCCCAGATGGAGGAGCAGCTCGACAAGATGGCCCGCGGCGAGCTGGGCCGCAGCGAGTACCTCGACGACTTCTATCGGGCCGACGGGACCGACGGCCCCATCGGACTGCAGCCCATGGTCGAGCACCAGGGCGACATCGACCCCCGCGAGATCAACTCGATCCCGATCGGCGAGGACATCACGCTGCGCGTGGGCCGCTACGGCGCCTACGTGGAGCGCCCCGCGCCCGTCGACCCGGACGCCGCGCCCGCCGCCGAGCCGGCCCCGCCGCAGCGCGCGAGCCTGCCCGACGATCTCGCGCCCGACGAGCTGACCGTCGAGAAGGCCCGCGAGCTGCTCGAGCGCCAGAAGGACGACGGCCGCGTGCTGGGCGAGGACCCGCAGACCGGCCATGACGTGATCGTCAAGGACGGCCGCTACGGCCCCTACGTCACCGAGGTGCTGCCGGAGGACCCGGACGACAAGACCCCCAAGTCCAAGCGCCCCAAGCCCCGCACCGCGTCGCTGCTGAAGTCCATGGACCTGGCCACCGTCGACCTCGACGACGCCCTCAAGCTGCTCTCGCTGCCGCGCGTGGTGGGGGCCGACGAGGACGGCACCGATATCACCGCGCAGAACGGCCGCTACGGCCCGTACCTCAAGAAGGGCACGGACTCGCGCTCGCTGGAGACCGAGGAGCAGATCTTCTCGATCACCCTGGACGAGGCGAAGAAGATCTACTCCCAGCCCAAGCAGCGCGGTCGCGCTGCCGCGAAGCCGCCGCTCAAGGAGCTGGGCACGGATCCGACCAGCGAGAAGCCCATCGTGGTGAAGGACGGCCGCTTCGGCGCCTACATCACCGACGGGACGACGAACGTGACCCTGCGCCGCGACGACTCCCTGGACGCCCTCACCCACGAGGTCGCCGTCGAGCGCCTCGCCGAGAAGCGCGCGAAGGGGCCGGCCAAGAAGGGCGGTCGCAGCACCACCCGCAAGGCCACGACCAAGAGCTCGTCGAAGGGCACGACCAAGAGCACGACGAAGTAGGCCGCGCCGAAGTCCGGCAGCTCGAGCACCACGAAGAGCTGACTCCCGCGCCGCCAGGTCACGACCTCGCAACAAAGCGACGAATCACGCGTTCCGGTTGTGTCCCGGATCACCGGAAAGGCCTAGAGTGACGGCGTCATGGTGACGCCGGGCCCGAGCTGCATCCGGCCGCCCGCCCCGTGATCGTCCGCCCCCGTCAACGTCGCCGGGGGCGGACCCGTTCGTCCGCCCCCGCGCCTCGACGTCGGCGCTACTTCACGGACCCCGCCGCGAGGCCTCCGATGATGCGGCGCTGGAAGACCAGCACCAGGATGATCAGCGGCACCGTGACGATCACGCCGGCGGCCATCTTCGTGCCGTACGGGGTGTCGAACTGCGAGGAGCCGGTGAACTTGGAGATCGCGACGTTCGCGGTCTGCATCGCGGGCTGGTTCACCATCGTCAGCGCGATGAGGAACTCGTTCCATGCCGCGATGAAGGTGATGATCGCGGTGGTGAACACGCCCGGCGCGGCGAGCGGCAGGATGATCCGCCAGAACGCGCCGAACCGGGTGGTGCCGTCCACCATCGCCGCCTGCTCGAGCTCGACCGGCAGCTGCCGGAAGAACGCGTTGAGGTTCCACACGGCCAGCGGCAGCGCGAACGACATGGTGGGCAGGATCATCGCCTGGTAGCTGTTGATCCAGTTGAACGGCCACCACTCGAAGCCGCCGCTGAACAGCTTCAGCAGGGGGACCACGAGCGTGATCACCGGGAACATCGAGGTGGCGACGATCATGAACATGACCAGCACCTTCCCGGCGAAGTCCAGCCGCGCGAGGGCGTAGGCGCCGAAGGTGCCCAGCAGGAGCACCAGCACCGTCGTGCCGCCCGCGACCACGAGGGAGTTGGCCAGCGCCCGGGCGAAGTGGTTGTCCGGGTCGAACACCGCCACGTAGTTCTCGAAGCTGATCGGGTTCGGGATCAGCTCCGTGGAGCGGCCCTCGCTGGGCAGGCGGAGGGAGGAGACGGCCATCCAGTAGAAGGGCAGCAGGCAGTAGACGAGGATGAACGCCATGCCGATCGCGATGACGATCGACCCGGCGCGCCCGCCCTTGATCCTCTTGGGCGAGAGCACCTCGCCGGTGCGCGAGCGGATCTGCGTGCCGCCGCCGGATGCGCTTCCGGATGCGCTGGTCATGCCATGCTCCCCTCTGCCGTGGTGCGGAGTCTGCGGGCTGTGCGCCGGGAGCCGCCCGATCCACCGTCGGCCCCGTCGTTCCCGTCGCCGCGGCGACGACCGCCGCGCCGCGCGGGTTTGTTCTGCTCGCCGATGACATCGGCCCCGAGCACTCGGATGAACACGAACGCCACCAGGCAGATGTAGGCGAACAGGATCATCGAGTACGCCGAGGCGAGGCCATAATTCGTCTTGCCCGCGGCGTCGGAGGCGAGCATCGAGAGGGTCTGCCCGGATTCGAGCCGGCCCAGCAGGACGTAGGGCAGGTCGAACATGCGCATCGCGTCCAGGAGGCGGAAGAGCACCGCGACCACGAGCACGGGGCGCACGAGCGGCAGCGTGATCCGCCAGAACGTGTCCCAGCGGTTGGCGCCGTCCATCTTCGCGGCCTCGTAGACCTGGTCGTCGATCGTCTGCAGTCCCGCCAGGGTCAGCAGCCCGATGTACGGGGCGGTCTTCCAGATGTCCGCGATGAGCACGGCGGCCTTGGCCTGCCAGCCCTCGGTCGTCCACAGCGCCTGATAGTGGATCACCCGGTTGAAGATGCCGTTGGCGTCGAAGATCAGCTGCCACATGAGGGCCGAGACCACGGTGGGGATCGCCCAGGGCACCAGGATCGAGGCGCGCACGATGCCGGTCGAGCGCATCGCGCGCGCCATGATCAGGGCCATGGACACGCCCAGCACGGTCTCGATGCTCACGCCCACCACGGTGAACAGCGTCGTGTTCCAGAAGGCGTTCCAGAACCCGGCGCCGGCGCCCGAGCCGGTGAACGCCTCCACGTAGTTGTCGATGCCGACGAACGTGTCGCCCTGCTTGATGATCCCGGTCTCGGGGTCGATGTCACCGCCGGACTGGGTCAGCGACTGCCAGGCCGAGAGCACGAGCGGGAAGCCGACCACGAGGGCCAGCAGCACGAGCGTCGGCAGCAGCAGGAGATAGGCCATGCGGCCCTGCCCGCCGGTGACACGGCGGGAATGCGGGTCTGCCATGACTCACTTCTCGGTGAGGTCGGTGAGCTGCTTCTGCAGATCGCTCAGCGCGGCGTCGGTCTCGGTGTCACCGGAGAGGCAGCCGTAGGCGGCCTCCTGGATGGCCTGCGTGACGTCGCCGTACTTCACGACCTGCGGACGCACGGCGCCCTTGTCGATCGAGTCCTTGAGGGTGTCGAGGAACGGGTACTTCTTCTTGAGGTCCTCGTCCTCGTAGACGGCGGTCGCGGCGGTCGGATTGCCCGTCTGCAGGAACCAGGCCTTCTGCTGCTCCGCGGCGCCCATGAACGCGATGAAGTCCAGGGCGGTGCCCATGTTCTTCGCGAACGCGCTGATCGCGTAGTTCAGGCCGCCGACGGTCGACGTGCCCTCGCCCTTGACCGCGGGCACCAGGGAGACGGAGACCTTGTCCTTGACCTTCGAGGAGCCGTCGTCGGCCTGGAACTTGTCGTACACGTACGGCCAGTTCTGCAGGAACACGAGCTTGCCGTCCTGGAAGGCCTGGCGGGACTCCTCCTCCTTGTAGGTCAGCGCCTCCTTGGGGATGTACTTCTTGTCGAAGCCGTCGCGGAGGGTCTGCAGACCGAGCTTCGCGGCGTCGCTGTCGGCCTGGGGCTTGCCGTCCTTGTCGAACAGCTCCCCTCCGGCGGACTTCACGACCCCGGTGAGCTGGCAGGTCAGGCCCTCGTACTTGGCGAACTGGCCGCCGAAGCCGTTGATGCCGCTGTCATCGGCCTTGACCTTCTCGATGACCTCGTACATCTCGTCGTACGTGGCCGGCGGCTCGTCGTACCCGGCGTCCTTCAGCAGGTCCTTGCGGGAGAACAGCAGCTGCCCGTTGGTCGCGTAGGGCATCGCGTACAGCTTGTCGAAGTAGGTCGCGGTCTCGACGGTCGCGGGGATCATGTCGTCGATCGGGAGCTTGTCCTTGGGCAGCTCGACGACCCACTGGTTGGCCGCGAACTCCGCGGTCCACACGACGTCGAGACCCAGCACGGTGTACGCGTCGGACTTCGCCTGGGCGTTGTTGATGAACTGGCTGCGCTGGTCGTCGGCGCTCTCGGGGAGCTCGACGAGGGTGACCTTCTCGTCGGAGTGGTCCTTGTTCCAGCGGTCCAAGAAGTCCTTGAGGACGCCGGTGGTGTCCTTGCCGGTCGCGAAGGTGATCGGCCCGCGCTCGTCGAAGTCCGCGCTCGCGCCGCCGCCGGAGCCGCCCGAGGACGAGTCGTCCGAGCCGCCGCACGCGGCGAGACCGAGCGCGGAGGCGCCGAGTCCGCCGGCCGCGAGGACCGAGCGCCGACCGAGACCGTGGTTGCTGCTGCTCATCTGGGGCTCCTTCATGCCGAGTTCCGTGCCGCGTGCATGCGGTGGACGATGCGCTGACGGCGGTCGCCGCCGACGGTTCGTGCGAAGGACCCGCGGAGGCTCCGTCGCCTGGGCCGAGAGTAACCCGGGCGCACCTGTGGCGTAGCTCTCAGTCGACATTTCGGGCACTTTCTTCACCGATCCGTGACCTGCGGGCTCGTGGGTTCGGCCGACGGGACGCGGTCCCGTCCACACGAGCCCCGGGTGTCGGGGCGGACCGATAGATTGAAGGCATGACGTCCCGACCCCCGCTGGAGCTGCCCGCGTCCACGGTCGCGGACCCGCGCGAGGCCCCGCCGCTGCGCTGGGCCGTGGTCTCCCCGGGGCACATCGCGACGCAGTTCACCGAGACCCTGAGCCGGGCCACCGCTTCGCGCGCCGTGGCCGTGGCCTCGCGCTCCGCCGAGCGCGCCGAGGCCTTCGCCCGCACGCACGGTCTGGACGCCGCCTTCGACTCCCTGCCGCGGATGCTCGCCGCCGGCGGCTTCGACGCGGTCTACATCGCCTCCCCGCACTCCGCGCACCACCAGATGGCGCGCACCGTGCTCGAGGCCGGGTACCCGGTGCTGCTCGAGAAGGCCTTCACCATGACGGCCGACGAGGCCGGCGACCTGGTGGGCCTCGCCCGCGAGCGCGGGCTGTTCCTCATGGAGGCGCTGTGGTCGCGATTCCTGCCGCGCTTCGACGTGGTGCGCAGCGTGCTCGCATCGGGCCTGCTGGGCGAGATCGTCTCGCTGCGCGCGACCCACGGCCAGCACTTCCCCTTCGACCCGGGGCACCGTCTCCACGCCCCGGAGCTGGGCGGCGGCGCCCTGCTCGACCTGGGCGTCTACCCCCTGAGCTTCGCGCAGATGGTGCTCGGGGACCTCACGGAGCTGACCGCCTCCGGCACGCTCACCCCCGCGGGCGTCGACGAGACCGTGCACGTGCTCGCGTCCTCGACCGCGCACCCGCGGGCCCGGGCCTCGCTCGTGACCACCCTCGCGGCGCGCGCCGGGAACGACGCCGAGATCCTCGGCACCGAGGGGCGCCTCGTGCTCGAGGGCATGTTCTTCGCCCCCGGCGAGGTCCGCGTCGAGATGTACGACGGCCGCACCGCATCCGTCCCCGACCCGACCTCGGCCCCCGACGGCTCGGCCGCCCCGACCGGCCCCGGCGCCTCCGTCGGCCCCGACGACGGACTCGCCTACGAGGCCGCGGAGGCGGCGCGCCGGATCACCGCCGGAGACCTCGAATCACCGCTCATGACCTGGCACGACACCATCGCCGTGATGGAGGCGCTCGATGCCGCGCGTGCGCAGGTCGCCGCACCGCGCACCACCCCCGATGCCCGACCAGAGGAGACCGCCCGCTGATGACAGGATCGTCGATCGGCATGCGCACGCTGCGCGTCCCTGCGCCCCATCCCCCGCGCCGGGGGCTGTTCATCTCGTTCGAGGGCGGGGAGGCCGCGGGCAAGACCACCCAGATCGGGATGCTCCTCGATCACCTCGTGCATCGCCGCGAGGTGGCCGAGGACCTCGTGCTCACCACGCGCGAGCCCGGCGGCACCGACCTCGGGAAGAGCATCCGCGAGCTCGTGCTTCACGGCGGCGACGTGAGCGCCCGCGCCGAGGCCCTGCTGTACGCGGCGGACCGCGCCCACCACATCGAGACGGTGGTGCGCCCGCACCTGGCCCGCGGCGGCCTCGTGCTCGCCGACCGCTACCTGGACTCCTCGATCGCCTACCAGGGCGTGGGCCGCTCGCTCTCCCAGGAGCAGATCGCCGCGCTCAGCCTGTGGGCGACCGACGGCCTGCTCCCCCACCGCACGATCCTGCTGGACCTGCACCCCGACGCCCTCTCGGAGCGCCGCGAGGCGCATTCGCTGGACCGGCTCGAGCGCGAGGGCCGCGCCTTCCACGACGCCGTGCGCGCCGAGTTCCTCGAGCTCGCCGAGGCCGACCCGGACCGCTTCGTGGTCGTGGACGCCTCTCGCAGCCCCCAGGAGGTGCACGAGGAGGTCCTCGCGGCGATCGCCGACGACCTCGCGACGCTCGACCCGACCTTCGAGGTCGACACCTCGCACCCTGGGGCCGACGACCGATGAGCGCACCGACGAACGCCGGTCCGACCGGAACGGATCCGACGGGTGCCGGGCCGGCGGGCGTGTGGGCCGACGTCGTGGGCCAGGAGATCGCGGTCGCGCAGTTCCGCCGCGCCGCCTCCCCCGAGGGCTCCCTCGCACAGGCCTGGCTGATCACGGGCCCGCCCGGCTCGGGCAGGTCGACGGCGGCCCGTGCCTTCGCCGCGACCCTGCAGTGCGAGACCGGCGAGGGCTGCGGGCACTGCCACGCCTGCCGGACTGTCCTCGCGGGCACCCACCCGGACGTCACCGCGGTCGCGACCGACAAGCTCTCGATCTCCAAGGAGGAGGTCCGCTCCCTGGTGCTCACCGCGCAGCGCTCACCGGCGACCGGCGCGCACCGGGTCATCATCATCGAGGACGCGGACCGCATGAGCGCGGGCACCTTCAACGTGCTGCTGAAGTCGATCGAGGAGCCGCCCCCGCACACGGTGTGGATGCTGTGCGCGCCGTCGGCCGAGGACCTGGCGCCCACGATCCGCTCCCGCTGCCGCGTGGTCACCCTCGCGATCCCGCGAGCGTCCGACGTCGCCGAGCTGCTGGTCCGCCGCGACGGTGCCGACCCGGATCTCGCCGAACGCGCGGCCCTCGCCGCGCAGGGCCACATCGGGCTCGCCCTGCGGTACGCGACGCAGCCCGGCGCGCTCGAGGCGCGCGAGGAATCGGCCCGCACCCTCCTGGGTCTGCGCAGCAGCGGCCAGGCAGTGCTCGCGGCCGGCACGCTCGTGGAGCGCGCGAACGCCGAGGCCGCCGCGACAGCGGACGACGTCGCCGCGAAGGAGAAGGAGCGCTTCCTGCGCTCGGCGGGCATCGAGGACGGCAAGGTCCCCCCGTCGCTGCGCTCGCAGATGCGCCAGCTCGAGGACGATGCGAAGCGCCGGCGCACGCGCCTGGTGCGGGACGTTCTGGACCGCTACCTTCTGGACGCCCATTCGGTGCTGCGCGATGTGCTCGTGCTGCAGCTGGGCACGGGCGCGGAGCTCGTGAACCCGGGCGTGCGCGAGGACATCGTGCACGCCGCCGAGGGAGGGGATCCGCAGGTCACCCTCGCTCTGCTCGACGCCGTGCAGCAGGCGCGCACGAGGATCGCCGGCAACGTCCCGCCGCTGCTCGCGACCGAGGCGCTGCTCGCCCGGATCGCCGTCCGCGCCGGCTGAGCCCCGCGCCGGCTGAGCCCCGCGCCGGCTGGGCCCCGCGCCGGCTGGGCCCTCGGGGATCACTGAGCCTCGGGCGCGCGGAAACCTCGGGGACCGCTGCCTCCGCGAGGAACAGGGCCAGGGCACCCTGCCTCGGGTCGGATCAGGTCAGGGACGAGTCCGTGCGAACGACCTCCGAGGCGTGGTCTCAGCCGGGGGCGTGCACTACACGTAGCAGGAGGTCGGGTGACGTGCCATATACGCCGTCACCCGACCTCCTGCTACGCGAAATGCACGGCGTCGCTCACGAGCCCCTCATCGGTGGCGCCGAATCCGCTGATCCGCACGCCCCGCGGGCGCGCCGGCGCGCGGCCTGTGACTGCTCACGACTGACGCCTGACGGCACGACCCGCTCTGGTCAGAGGCAGAAAACCCTCAGAGGGCGGCGCTCGGCGAGTCCTCCGCGGTCTCCTCCGAGTCGGCGTCAGCTGCGTCGGCTGCGTCGGCTGCGTCTCCTGCGGCCTCGGCCTCGCCGGGCTCCTCGGTCGCGCCAGCCGCAACGGTCTCTCCTGCGGCCTCGGCCTCGCCGGATTCCTCGGGCGCAGCAGAGTCCGTGGCCTCGGCAGCGCCCTCAGTCTTGGCAGCGCCCTCGGTCTCCGTCGCTTCCTCGACCACCGCGGCATCCTCATCGCTGCTCGTGCTGCGGTCGACGTCGACCCGGTACTCGTCGACGACGACGCCCTCCTCGGGGTCGGAGTCCTGGTGGGACTCCTCCTTGCCGGTCTCCGAGTGCGAGCCGCAGCCGTAGTCGAGGTGCACCACGTGGCCGTCGGCGACGGACCACTCGTTGGTGCACACGCCGAACTCGGTGCGCAGCGAGCCGGCCATGAGCGTGAGGAACCCGCACGAGGAGCAGGTCGCGGTCACGGTGCCACGGCGCTTGCGGGCCGAGACGGGGCGCGGGCCGAAGTCGCCGGCGAACCAGCGGTCGGCGGCCTCCTCGCGCCCGACGGGCGAGAGCACGCGCGGGCGTCCGAGTCCGAGCTCCCACTGCGCGACGCGGTCGGCGTCGGCGTCGTCGGTCTGCTCGTAGCCCTGCTCGAGGCGCTCGTCGGCCTCCTGGTAGGGCAGCAGGTCGTCGGCGCCGACGTCGGAGGGCTTCAGGCGCTCCGCCCAGGGCTCCCAGTCGGGGGCGAGCAGCGCGCTGTCGCCGGGAAGCAGCACGGTCTCGCACACGGTGGCCTGCTTCGCGCGGGGAGCGCGGGCGAGGACGACGTTCCACACCCAGCCGCTGTAGCCGGGCATCGCGCACGCGAACACGTGCGTGACCAGTCGTTCCCCGCTCGCCTCGACGCGCAGGTGCTCGCCGACCTGGTCGGGCTCGGTGACCTCGATCAGCGCCTCGCGCGCGAGGTCGACCGCGGCGGCGCTCACGGCGTCGAGCTTCGGGCGCGCGGTGCGCGCGCGGGGCCGACGCTTGGCGGCGGCAGCCGGGGCGGTGGCGGGAGCGGCGCTCTCGCCGGTCTCGGGGGTGTCGGTCTCAGCAGTCATCGGCATGCGGTGGGTGTCCTCAGGCCTCGAAGTTGTCGGCGACGGCTCGCAGCACGGTCGCGATCTTGTGGGAGTGGCCCGCGTCGGGGTAGCGCCCCTTGCGCAGGCCGTTCCCGGCATCGTCCAGCAGACGGATCAGGTCCTCGACCATCCCGGCCATGTCGTCGGGCTTGGGCCGACGGGCGCGGGTCACCGAGGGTGCGGCCTCCAGAAGGCGCAGCGACAGCACCTGCGGACCGCGGCGGCCGTCGGCGATGTCGAACTCGACCTTGGTGCCCGGGCGCAGGGTCTCGGCGCCCTCGGGGAGGGTGGAGGCGTGCACGTACACGCTCTCGCCGGACTCGTCGTCCCGCACGAAGCCGAAGCCCTTCTCGGCGTCGTAGAACTTCACCTTGCCACGAGGCACGCGGATCCCTGTCCTTCACGGAGTCGTCTGGGTGATGGTGGTCGCCGCGTCGGGCCCTCGCGGGCGGCCCCGGCGGGCACTGCCCGGGGCGGCATCTGCGGGCGCAGACGCGGCGCTCCAGTCTAACGCCCGCGCGGGCACGGACGCGCGGGTATTCCCCGCCGCGGTGAGGGGCGCCGCATCGGGGGCGACGGGCGCCGCATCCGGGGCGGCAGGCACCGCATAGGAGCCGGCGAGACCGCAACGGCGGCGACGCGCCCGTCAGGCGCGCGGACCCTCGCGGCGGCGCTCGGGCGGGATCTCGATGCGGGGCGGTGCGGCGGGCACGGCGCTCCGTTCGTCCGACGCGTCCGCGGCGCGGCCGGCGGCGGCGCGCGCCTCGCGGGCGGCGTCGTCCGGGGCCAGACCCATGATCTCGAGCGCGCCCTCGACGAGCATCGCCGTGAACCCCCAGACGAAGCGGTCCTGGCTGAGGGAGAACACGGGGCCGACGGCGCGGCCGTCGAAGCTGCCCATGAAGCGGCAGGACGGGTCGGTCAGGGAGTCGGGGCCGACGAGCGGGAGGCGGACCACGCGCTCCACCTCCACGGGGTCGCCGACGGCGAGATCCGGACGGCGGGGCGCCCAGGCGGCCACGGGGTGGACGACCTGGCCGCGCCAGGGCATGCGGATGGGCGCGAACTCCCCGAGCACGTGCACCTGCCCGGCGTCCAGCCCGATCTCCTCGCGGGCCTCCCGCAGGGCGGTCGCGCGGACGTCGGCGTCCTCCGGCTCGACGCCGCCGCCGGGCAGGGCGAACTGGCCGGGCTGGGAGCGCATGCGATGCCCGCGCTCCTCGACGACGAGCTCCGCCTCCTCGAGCGATGCGCCGCTGACCAGCAGCAGGACGGCGCTGCGCCGGGTGATCTCGCGCGCGGGACCAGGACTGCGGGGCAGGGCGAGCGTGTGGTCGCCCGCGCGAGCGCGCTCGGCGAGGGGGCGCAGGAAGCCCGGCAGCTCGGGCCGGTCCGGGGCGTCTCCTCCCGCACCCGTCGCCCGCGCGCCGTCGGGGCGGCTCATGCGGCCACGCCGATCCGCGGGCAGAGGTCGACGAGCGCGCACTCCGTGCAGTCCGGCGACCGCGCGGTGCACACGCGCCGGCCGTGCAGGATCAGCCGCAGGGACAGCGCCGTGAGATCGGTGGTGGGATCGGATGTCTCCGCCGCCGCGTCGCCCTCACGCGCATCGCCCTCCTCCGCATCGCCCTCCTCCGCATCGCCCTCCGCCGCAGCTGCGTCGGCGCTCTGCACGAGGGCGACGACGTCGTGCTCGACCGTGCGGGCCTGCCGTGAACGGGTCCAGCCCAGGCGACCGGCCACCCGGGTCACGTGGGTGTCGACGGCGAGCAGCGAGCGGCCGAAGCGCACGCCGCGCACCACGAACGCGGTCTTCCGGCCGACGCCCGGCAGCGCCTCGAGGGCGTCCTGGTCGTCGGGCACCTCGCCCCCGTGGTCCGCGAGGAGCGCGCGGGCCAGAGCGATCACGCGTGCGGCGCGCGTCGGCCCCATGCCCAGGGGCTTCAGCACCTTCTCGACCTCGGCGGGGTCGGCCCCTGCGAGCCCCTCCGGTCCCGGCCAGCGCCCGAACAGCTCCGGGGTCACGGAGTTCACGCGGGCGTCGGTGGTCTGGGCGCTGAGCACCGTGGCGACGAGCAGCTCGAAGGCGTCGCGGAAGTCCAGCTCGGTGCGCGCCCGGGGGTACTCCGCACGCAGCCGGGAGACGACCTCGCGGACGTCGGCCGGTCCGTCGGCCGATGAGACTCCCGACACTCGCTGCTCCTTCGTGGACCCTCTGCGGCCCCTGCTCCCGGCACCCCGGCGGCCCCCGCGGGGCGGGCCGGATGCGCCGTGCGACGCACGGATCAGGTGAGCAAGCACGCATATCCGCGCCACATCGGTCACAATGGTTCCCATGACGACGGTCCCGGACCCGACGGGATCACCTAGATCAGGAGGTTCCGTGGACGAGAACATCGTACGTTCATCCCCGCTCTTCGCGGCGCTCGACGATGACGGCAAGCAGGCCGTGCTGGCCTCGATGTCGCAGGAGGACTACCACCGCGGCGCGGTGATCTTCCGCGAGGGCGACCAGGGCGACCGCCTGTTCATCATCGGCGCGGGCAAGGTCAAGGTCGGCCACGCCTCGGGCGACGGCCGCGAGAACCTCCTCGCGGTGCTCGGCCCGGGCGAGACCCTGGGCGAGCTCTCGCTGTTCGATCCCGCTCCCCGCAACGCGACCGCCACGGCCGTCGCCGAGTCCACGCTGTACTCCCTCACCCAGCAGGACCTGTACCGCGTGCTCTCGCAGCGCCCCGAGGTGGCCCGCCACCTGCTGGCCTCGCTCGCCCGTCGTCTGCGCAAGACCAACGAGTCGCTCGCCGACCTCGTCTTCGCGGACGTCCCCGGCCGCGTCGCCAAGAACCTGCTGGACCTCGCCCAGCGCTTCGGCCGCCAGACGGACGACGGCGTCATGGTCTCCCACGGCCTCACCCAGGAGGAGCTCGCCCAGCTCGTCGGCGCCTCCCGCGAGACCGTCAACAAGGCCCTCGCCGACTTCGCCTCGCGCGGCTGGATCCGCCTCGAGGCCCGCGCCGTGCTGCTGATCGACGTGGAGCGCCTGCGCCGCCGCGCACGCTGATCCCGCGCTGACCGGACGGCGCCCGCACCGCGGGCGCCGTCGGCGCACGAGAAGCGGGGCGTGACGATGACTCCGGTCATCGTC
>NZ_JAKRMO010000053.1:0-32141 GCF_022346485.1 Brachybacterium sp. ACRRE
CGCCGGTTGCGGGGCGGGCCGGCGGTGCGGGGTCAGACGGGCCGACGGATCCGTGCGCGCAGAGCACGGGTGAAGTCGTGGAAGCAGGCGACGATGTCGATGCCGTCGGGGTCGAGGAGCCACTGGTTCTCCAGGCCCTCGCTCATGGCGAGCACCTGGCGGATGACGATCTCGTAGTCCAGGTCATCGCGCAGCTCCCCCGATGCGACACCGGCGCTGAACCCCTCGCGCAGCATGGTGAGGCCGATGTCGAAGTGCCGGAGCACGTGCGCTCGCGCCGGATGGTCCTTCTCCGTCGCCTCCGCCCCGAGCACGTGCGCGAGCCGCACGAGCCCGTAGCGCCGGACGTTGTCGGCGACGGTCGCGTCCCACGCGTCGAGGACCTCGGTCCCTGAGAACGCCCGATCGTCCGGCCACGTCAGCTGCCCGCGCCGGTCCCTCTCCTCGAGGACCGCCAGCAGCAGCGCGGGCTTGGTCGGGAAGTGGTGCAGCACGCCCTGCTGGGTCATCCCGACCATGCGGCCGATCGAGGCGAGGGACGCCCCGCGGTACCCGTGCTCCCCGAACGCCTCGGTCGCGGCGTCGAGGATCCGTGCGCGCGCCGCCTGCCCCGGGGCGTAGTTCCCGCGCCGGTGGGGCGAGGTCTCGTGCGCGGTCCCGGACGTGGTGGTCATGCGCTGCCTCCTGCTGGTGACGGGGCCGATCGGGCGATGCGTCCGACGTCCCCGACGAGAATACCTACCACCCACTCGGTGTTCAACCAGCGGCGCGGCGGCCACTGCCCTCCGTACGATCGGACGAGGCCACCCACGACGCAGCGGAGGATCTCCATGACCGAGTCCCACAGCCCCTCGAACACCACCGCGACCGAGGCCGCTGCCGCGGGGGCCGCGGCCGGCGCGCTCGGCCAGGGCGGGGAGACGCGCCCGAAGCCCGAGGACCACCTCGAGACCACGGCCCACCTGCTCGAGCTGCCCGACGGCTCCTCCCTCACCTATACGGCGACCGCCGGCACCCACGTGCTCACCGAGGAGCCCGAGGGCGAGGCCTATGCGCGCGGCGCCGCCTACGCGGAGCTGTTCGCCGTCAGCTACGTCGCGACCGACCGCGGCTCCCAGCGCCCCGTCGTGTTCGCCTTCAACGGCGGCCCCGGCTCCTCGACCGTGTGGCTGCACCTGGGTCTGCTGGGCCCGCGGCGGGTCGACTCCGGTGACGCCGGCGCCCTCACCCCTCCCCCGTTCGGCCTGCTCGACAACCACGAGACGATCCTGAAGGACGCCGACCTGGTGGTCGTCGACGCGATGTCGACCGGCTACTCGCGCCCCGCGCCCGGCGCGAAGCCCGACCGCCACCACGGGATCACGGCCGACCGCGACCTCGTGGCGGACTTCATCATGGACTGGCTGACCCGCAACGAGCGCTGGCTCTCCCCGGTGCACCTCGTCGGCGAGTCCTACGGCACCACCCGGGCGAGCGCGGTCGCGGGCCGCCTGGTGGATCGCTTCAACGTCGCCCCTGCGGGCATCGCCCTGCTCTCGCCGGTCCTGGACTTCTCCACGATCGTCTTCGCCGAGGACTTCCCCGCCGGCAACGACGCCCCGTACCTGCACTACCTCCCCACCTACGCGGCGATCGCCCACGCGCACGGCAAGCACCCCGGCCGCTCGCTGCTCGAGGTCGTCGACGAGGCGGAGGCCTTCGCCGAGACCGAGTACCCGCAGCTCCTCGCCCAGGGCCACCGCCTGGACCCCGAGGAGAAGCGCGAGGCCGCCGAGCAGATCGCGGCGCTCATCGGCGTCGGCCCCGACTGGGTGGAGCGGGCCGACCTGCGCGTGGAGCACATGGCCTATCTCGCGGAGGTGCTGCGGGAGGAGGGCCGGATCGTCGGTCGCATCGACGGCCGCTTCAGCGCGCCCGCCGGCGACCTCAACGCAGGGTCGATGGAGACCGATCCGTCGACCGACCAGCTGGGTCCCGCGTACACCGCCGCCATCAACCAGTACCTGACCGCCGAGCTCGGGTTCACCTCCGACGTGGTCTACGAGATCTTCTCCCCCAAGGTCCACCCCTGGAGCTACAAGGAATTCGAGAACCGCAGCGTGGAGGTCGCCTCCGACCTCGCCCGGGTCCTGCGGAAGGTGCCGTCCACCAGGGTGTTCGTCGCCCACGGCTACCACGACGCGGCGACCCCGTTCCACGCGAGCGAGCACGTGCTCGCCCACCTGCAGATCCCCACCGACGACTACCGCGAGCGGATCCGCATCGAGTACTACGAGGCCGGCCACATGATGTACGTCCACGAGCCCAGCCGCGTGGCCCTCGGCGAGCACCTCGGCGAGTTCGTGCGCGGGGAGTGAGCCGGGAGCGACCCCAGCGGGGCGGGATCGCGCCCCGCTGGGGTCACTCCGTCAGCAGCGCCTCCAGGTCCGAGGCGTCCACGAGCGGGTCGTCGAGGTCGACGGTGACGTGCGAGCGCGCGAGCAGCCGGGCCGAGCCGGTGGTCGTCGAGTCCCATGCGGGCAGTCCGCCCACCTCCGCGGGCCCGGTCAGGGTGCCGAGGAACCGGGAGCCGCGTGGGGAGATCGTCTCCAGGGTGCCGCCGGGCGCGAGGTCGCCGTCCGCGGCCATCAGCGCGAGCCGGGCGGAGGTGCCGGTCCCGGTGGGGCTGCGGCAGATCACGCCGGGATGCACGTAGGTGGCCGACGGCGATTCGAGCCCTCCGCTCGAAGTCGCGCGGATCTCGCCCATGAAGTGTACGAACGGCAGCGGGCCGACGTCCCCGAGGGAGGGATGCTCGTGCCGCAGGCCGGGCCGGGCGGCGCGCACGAAGGCGTCGCCGAAGGCGGCGAGGACGATCTGCTCGTCGGCCGTGACCGCGAAGCCGTGGTCGGCGGCCCGGACCAGCGCGTAGTAGGCCCCGCTCCACACCAGGTCGAAGCGGACCGGGCCGATCCCGGGCACGTCGACGACGAGGTCGCGATCGGCGACGAAGGCGGGCTCTCCGCGCGTGGTCACGGACTCGACGCGGCCGTCGGCGCAGTCGGCGGTGACGCGGGCGAGGCCGGCGGGCGATTCCAGGACGACGGACTGCTCACCGCCTGCCATCGCGATCGTCCCGCTCTCCAGCAGGGCGGTCGCGGTGCAGATCGTGTTGGACCCCGAGTACATCGGGTACCCCATGGCCTCCATGATGATGTAGCCGGCCTGCGCCTGCGGATGCCCAGGCTCGACGATGAGGTCGACGGACATCGCGGGGTCGCCGTAGGGCTCGGAGAGCAGCAGGCGCCGCAGGCCGTCGCCCTCGCGCTGCAGGAAGCGGGCCTTCTCGAGCGCCGTCGTGCCCGGGATCGGCTCGATGCCGGCGATCACGATGCGGCTGACGTCCCCGCCGGACTGCGTGTCGATCAGCTCGATCGTGCGTTCACGGCGCATCGGGATCGCCCGCCGCGCGGTCGTGCGCGAAGGGCGCCCCGACCTCGTCCCAGTGCCGGTCGGGCACGACCACGAGCTTGCCGATATAGGTCTTGCCCATGAAGGTGCGCTGGGCCTCGTGGAAGTCCGAGAGGCGGAAGGTGCGGTCCAGCAGCGGCCGGATCCTGCCCTCCTGGATGTGCTGCACGAGCCGCCGGAACGCGGTGCGCGTCCCCTGCGAGGAGCCGTGCAGCTCGAGCTGCTTGAGGTACATCGTGCGCAGGTCGAGGTCGACGACAGGCCCGCCGATCGCGCCGGCCGTCGTGTACCGGCCCTCGGGTCGCAGGATCCGCAGCAGGTCGTTGAACAGGGGCCCCGCGACGAGGTCGGCGACCACGTCGATCGGCCCGTCGGCCACCCGTTCGACCTCGCCCACGAGATCGCCGGAGCCGCGCAGGATCACGTCCTCGGCGCCGATCGCGCGCAGCGCCTCCTCCTTGCCGGGGCTGGAGACCGCGTAGGGGATCGCCCCGCGCACCCGCGCGAGCTGCAGGATCGCCGACCCCACCCCGCCGGATGCGCCCGTGACCAGCACCCTCTCCCCCTCGGCGAGGCGGGCGCGCACGAGCATCTGCTCGGCGGTGAGGTAGGCGCAGCAGAAGGTCGCCAGGCCCGCGTCGGGGATGTCGGCGGTGATCTCGTAGGCGTTCTCGGCGGGCACGGCGACGTACTCGGCGTACCCGCCGTCGCGGCCGTGGCCGATGTAATCGATGTCGGCGAGGGAGTCGTCGCCCTCGGGGCGGTGGTAGATGCTGAAGTCGACCATCACCCGCTCGCCGATCCGGGAGGCGTCGACCCCGGGGCCGACGGCGACGATGCGGCCCACGATGTCCGCGCCCTGGATCCGCGGGAACTCGAGGGTGGAGCGCCCGCGCCGCCAGGTGGAGACCTCGCTGGGATCGGTGTCGCTGCCGTAGGCGCCCTCGCGCACCCACACGTCGGTGTTGTTCATCCCGCAGGCGTGGACGTCGATGAGCACCTCCCCCGCCGACGGGCTCGGGGTGGGGACATCGTGGGAGAACTCCAGCTGGTCGAGCCCTCCGTGCCCCATCAGCCGCACGGCGGCCATGGTGGGCGGGGTGTCCTGGTTCGGGGTCATGGCGACCTCCCGTCGAGGGGTCCGCGCGGCGCTGCGCGGGGAGTACGACGAGCATGGCACCGCCGGAAGGCGCCGTAAAGAGAGGACCCGCGCGGGGGCGGGGATCCGCGCGGGTCTGCGGACCGGTCCGCCGCCCGCTCAGCAGCAGCCGGCCGAAGGGTTCTCGCCCTGCTCGGCGTACTTCCGCCGCCAGAACTCCTTCTCGCTCAGCGGCGCGTGCGCGCAGCCGGTGATCCGGTGGTGGTGCAGGTAGCGGTCGTAGGCGTCGGACCCCAGCACGCCGCGCGCGAAGCGCCGCACCCCGCGCAGGGCGCCGACGAGACGGCCGGGCACCGGCCCGGTCCCGCCCGCCTGCCGCCCCGCCGGAGCCACTGGCGTGCTCATCAGTGCCCGACCGTCCCGGCGAGGTCCTTCTCGGGGTGCTCGCGCAGGTGGTCACGCCAGCGGCCCTCGAGCTCCCTCTCGGCGGGCGTAGGCACCATGCCCGCGGGCGCGAAGTACGCGGACTCCACGCGCGGGGCCTCGGTGTCCAGGAGGTTCCTCCCGTGCAGCGCCTGCCAGGTGCGCCAGAGCGAGACCACGATGACGATGATCGTGCAGACCACGAAGAGGATCGAGAGGGATCCCTGCACGGCGGTGTTGAAGACGACCGCGTGCATGTCCTCGGGGGTCTTCGCGAGGCCCAGCTCGGTCTTGCCCGCGGCGAGCGCGTCGCGGTAGGCGATGTGGTTCGCCCAGTAGCCCACCCCGGGGTCGGAGGAGAAGATCTTCTGGAACGAGCCGGTGATGGTGACGACCGCGGTGAAGGCGAGCGGCACGAAGATGATCAGCAACGACCAGGTGCGGCCCTTGCGGGCGAACACCACGAGGCAGATCGCGAGGGCGACCGCGGCCAGCAGCTGGTTCGCGATGCCGAAGAGCGGGAACAGGGTGTTGATGCCGCCCAGGGGGTCGAGCACGCCCATCATGAGGATCGACCCCCAGCCGGCGACCATCACCGCGGTGGTGATCCAGGCGCCGACGCGCCACGAGTGGTCGCGGAAGCGGGGCTTCCAGCCGCCCAGGGCGTCGGCCAGCATGAAGCGGGCCACGCGGGTGCCGGCGTCGACGCTGGTGAGGATGAACAGCGCCTCGAACATGATGGCGAAGTGGTACCAGAACGCCATCATCGCGGGGCCGCCCACGAGCTTGTGCATGATGCCCGCGAGGCCCACGGCGAGCGTGGGCGCGCCGCCGGTGCGCGAGACGATCGACTCCTCGCCGACGTCCTTCGCGGTCTGCGCGAGCGTCGACGGATCGAGGTTCACGCCGGTGAGGCCGAGCGAGTTGACGAACTGCGCGGCGCCCTCGATGGTGCCGCCGGTCGCAGCGGCGGAGGAGTTCATCGCGAAGTAGATGCCGCGGTCGATGGAGACGGCTGCGACCAGCGCCATGATCGCCACGAAGGACTCCATGAGCATGCCGCCGTAGCCGATCATGCGCATCTGGCGCTCCTTCTCCACGAGCTTCGGAGTGGTGCCCGAGGAGATCATCGCGTGGAAGCCGGAGAGGGCGCCGCAGGCGATGGTGACGAAGAGGAACGGGAACAGGCCGCCGGTGAACACGGGCCCGTCGGTGCGGGAGGCGAACTCGGAGACCGCGGGGGTCGAGATGCTGGGGCGCACCACGATGATCGCGACGGCGAGCATGACGATCGTGCCGATCTTCATGAACGTCGAGAGGTAGTCGCGCGGGGCGAGCAGCACCCACACGGGCAGCACGGCGGCGATGAAGCCGTAGGCGATGATCAGCCCTGCGAGCACGGGGCGGTCCAGGTGGAACAGGGCGTCGCCCCAGCCGGTCTCGGCGACCCAGCGCCCGGAGATGATCGCGAACAGCAGCAGCGCCACGCCGATCACGGAGACCTCGAAGACCTTGCCGGGGCGCAGGAAGCGCAGGTAGAGGCCCATGAAGATCGCGATCGGGATGGTCAGGCCCACGCTGTAGACGCCCCAGGCGCTCTCCCCGAGGGAGTTCACGACGACCATCGCGAGGATCGCGACGATGATCAGCATGATGGTCAGGGTCGCGATGAACGCGGCGACGCCGCCGACGACGCCGAGCTCGTCGCGGGCCATCTGCCCGAGGGAGCGGCCGTGGCGGCGCGTCGAGATCACGAGCACCAGGAAGTCCTGGACGGCGCCCGCGAGCACCACGCCCACGATGATCCAGATGGTGCCGGGCAGGTACCCCATCTGCGCGGCGAGGACGGGGCCGACGAGCGGGCCGGCGCCGGCGATCGCGGCGAAGTGGTGGCCGAAGAGGATGCGCCGGTCGGTGGGGACGTAGTCCTTGCCGTCGTACTCGGCCTCCGCCGGGGTGGCGCGGGTGTCGTCGGGCTTCACCAGGCGGTTCTGGATGAACTTCGCGTAGAAGCGGTAGGCGACGAGGTAGGTCGCGACGGCGGCGAACACGAACCAGATCGCGTTGATGGTCTCCCCGCGCGCGAGCGCGAGCATCACCCAGCCGAGGGCGCCCACGAGCGAGATGGCGACCCACAGCACGATCTTCGCGGGGGTCCAGCGCTGCTCGGCGCGCACGGTCTGCTCGGGAAGGGCTGCGGGAGGGGCGTCGGCCGTCGCAGCGGCCGCGCCCGAGGAGGGTTCAGGGGACGAGGGGGACATGGGGAAGACCTCCTGGGTCGTCGTCGACCGGCCGCCGGGGAGAACGGCCGACGACAGGCTACCGCCGTCGGCCCCGCTGCACCGTCGCCGCGTCCCCACCGCGCCCCCACCGCGTCCAGGCGCGCGAGCCGACGGCGGGGCGGGAGATGCGACGGGCGATGTGGCGCGCGACTCACATACCACGCGGACCCGCTGGTCGTCCGGCGATTGCAGGATGTCGCCGCCGGAGGCTCCTCCCGCGGTGGTAGCGTGACCGCCCGGCGGCCAACCCCCCGCTGCTCCTCCGAGTGCCATGAGCGCGCTCGCGACGGCGCCCCTTCCCCTGGACTCCGAGGCCCTGTCATGGTCGACATCCGGTTGGATGCGCAGTGGATCGATTACGCGATCATCGCGCTCTACTTCGTCTTCGTGCTCGGTGTGGGCTGGTTCGCCAAACGCGGCGTCTCCAACTCCATCGAGTTCTTCCTGTCCGGCCGCTCCCTGCCCGCCTGGGTGACCGGCCTCGCCTTCATCTCGGCGAACCTCGGCGCCGTCGAGATCATGGGCATGTCCGCCACGGGCGCCCAGTACGGCATGCCCACGATGCACTACTTCTGGGTGGGCGCGATCCCCGCGATGCTGTTCCTGGGCGTCGTGATGATGCCCTTCTACTACGGCTCGAAGGTGCGCAGCGTCCCCGAGTTCATGCGCATGCGCTTCGGCACCGCCGCGCACCTCGTGAACTCCATCAGCTTCGCCGCCGCGCAGCTGCTGATCGCGGGCGTGAACCTGTACCTGCTGGCCACGATCGTGAACCGCCTGCTGGGCTGGCCCCAGTGGGTGGGCCTCATCGTCGCCGCCGCCTTCGTGCTCTTCTACATCTCGGTGGGCGGGCTCTCCGCGGCCATCTACAACGAGGTGCTGCAGTTCTTCGTGATCGTCGCGGCGCTGCTGCCGCTGACGCTGATCGGCCTGCACCGCGTGGGCGGCTGGAGCGGCCTGAAGGAGAAGGTCGCCGGTGACGGCATGCTCGGCGCCGAGCAGCTCCACTCCTGGCCGGGCGAGCAGCTCTCGGGCTTCAACAGCCCGATCCTCTCGGTGGTCGGCATCGTGTTCGGCCTGGGCTTCGTGCTCTCCTTCGGCTACTGGACGACGAACTTCGTCGAGGTCCAGCGCGCGATGGCCAGCAAGTCCATCACCGCCGCCCGGATGACGCCGATCATCGGCGCCTTCCCCAAGATGTTCATCCCCTTCATCGTGATCATCCCCGGCATGATCGCCGGCGTGCTGGTCTCGGACATGACCGAGTTCAAGAAGCTCGACTTCGGGGGCGATGCCGCCGGGGCGGCCGCCACGGGCGTCTCCTACAACGACGCCCTGCTGCTGCTGATGCGCGACGTGATGCCCAACGGCCTGCTGGGCGTGGCGATCGCGGGCCTGCTGGCCGCGTTCATGGCCGGCATGGCCGCGAACATCTCGGCCTTCAACACGGTGGTCAGCTACGACCTCTACCAGCAGTACGTCAAGAAGGACGCCCCGGACAAGCACTACATCCTCGTGGGCCGCATCGCCACGGCGGTGGCCTGCGTGATCGCGATCTTCACGGCGCTCATCGCCGGGCAGTTCTCGAACCTCATGGACTACCTGCAGACCCTGTTCGGGTTCTTCAACGCGCCGCTGTTCGCGACGTTCATCCTGGGCATGTTCTGGAAGCGGATGACGCCGGCCGCCGGCTGGTCGGGCCTCGCCTCGGGCACGGTCGCCGCCGTCATCCTGTGGAGCCTGTCGACCTTCGGCGAGGTGTTCGTCCTGCCGGGCCAGGGCCTCGCGTTCCTGAGCGCGGCGACCGCGTTCGTCGTGGACATCATCGTCTCGGTGGTCGTCACGCAGTTCACGCGCCCCAAGCCTGTGCACGAGCTCAAGGGCCTCGTCTACTCCGAGACCCCCAAGACCGATCTCGTGGACCCCGACGAGAAGGGCCTGCCCTTCTTCCGTCGGCCGGTCCCGATGGCCGGGATCGGCCTGGCGCTGGTCATCATCCTGAACATCGTCTTCGCGTGAGCCGGGACGGAGGAGAGAAGTCATGAACGACAACGAGAACCTCGAGGGCGGCCCCGTCGCAGTCCCCGATTCCGCGGGCGCCAAGGTCCAGACCGCCGGCGCCTTCGACATCCGCAACTTCATCGGTCTGCTGGTCGCACTGTTCGGCGTGATCCTGCTGCTTGTGGGGCTCTTCGACTTCACCGACGTCGAGTCCGCCAAGACCGGGGGCGTCAACGCCAACCTGTGGGCCGGCCTGGTCATGGTGGTCGTCGGGATCGTCTTCGCCGTCTGGGCGAAGGTGGAGCCGATCCGCATGATCGTCAGCGAGAACGAGGAGGGGGCCGAGGAGCCGCGCGACATCGCGGGCCTCGACTGACCTCCCGGCCCGCCGCCGATCCGTCGGCCGACGGGAACGCCCCCGCCGCCCGCGCACCGCTCAGCGCTGCGCCGGCCGCGGGGGCGTTCCGCTGCGCGGAGCACGCGTGCACCCGCGCCCGCGCCGCCCCTACACTTGTGTACGACCGTACGTTTACGTGATCTGGAGACGCCCGTGCCCG
Source organism: Brachybacterium sp. ACRRE (assembly GCF_022346485.1). Lineage (NCBI taxonomy): Bacteria > Bacillati > Actinomycetota > Actinomycetes > Micrococcales > Dermabacteraceae > Brachybacterium > Brachybacterium sp. ACRRE. Next base: position 9,813 of record NZ_JAKRMO010000053.1, read on the forward strand.
GCGCACCCGCTTCCCTCGCCCTGCGCCGCCTCGCGCTCTGCGCCCTGTTCGTCCTGCCCGGGATCAGCATCTCCTCCTGGGTGACGCGCACCCCCGCGATCCGCGACCTGCTGGGCGCCTCCACGGCGCGGATGGGCCTCGTGCTGTTCGGCCTGTCCGTCGGCTCGATGCTCGGGATCCTCACCTCGGGGCCGGCAGTGATGCGCCTGGGGGCCCGACGGGTCGTGCTCGTCGCCTCCGCGCTGCTGGTGCTCGCGATGCCGACGATCGCCGCGGGCGCGGCCACGCAGCAGGCGCTCGTGGTCACCCTGGGCCTCGCCCTGTTCGGCGCCGGCACCGGCGGCGGCGAGGTCGCCATGAACATCGAGGGCGCCGCGGTCGAGCGCGAGTCCGGCCGCACCTTCCTGCCCACCCTGCACGGCTGCTTCAGCCTGGGCACGGTGGTGGGGGCGTGCGCCGGAATCCTCGCGAACGCCGTGCGCCTCCCCGTGGTCCCCCATCTGCTCGTGATCGGCGTGATCGGCGCGGCGCTGCTGGCCTGGGCGATCCGCCTGCTGCCCGCCGCGACGGGCCAGGTCACCGCCGAGGAGCGCGCCACCCACGGGCACCGCACCGGCCCGCCGGTCTGGAAGGACGGTCGCCTGCTGCTGATCGGCGCGATCGTGCTGGCCATGGCACTGGCCGAGGGCACCGCGAACGACTGGCTGCCGCTCGTCATGGTCGACGGCCACGGCTTCGACGCGGCGCTCGGCAGCGCGGTCTACGCGGTCTTCGCGGCGTCGATGACGGCGGGACGCTTCGCCGGGGGCCCGATCATCGACCGCCTGGGCCGCGCGCCCGTGCTCGCGGCGAGCGCCGCCTGCGCGACCGCCGGACTGGTCCTGGTCTCCCTGGTGGACAACCAGATCGTGGCCGGCGCGGCCGTGATCCTCTGGGGCCTCGGCGCCTCGCTCGGCTTCCCCGTCGCGCTCTCGGCCGCCGGGGACTCCGGGCCGCAGCCCGCCCAGCGCGTCGCCCTGGCCTCGATCGTCGGCTACATGGCCTTCCTCGTCGGCCCGCCGGTGCTGGGCTTCGTGGGCGATCACGTGGGACTGCGCGGGGCGCTGCTGCTGCCCGCCGCGGTGGTCGCCGTCGCGATCTTCCTCGCGCCCTCGACGGGGAACAGGGCCCTGCGCCGCAGCAGCTGAGCGGCAGCAGCGAGCGGCGAGCGCGGGGCGCGGGGCGTGAGGGCCGTCTCGGAACCGGCGCGCCGCTCTGGCATCGGCCGACGGTGCGTGCGCAGGATGGACGCACCATGGATCGCGATCTCGTCTGGTACGTCAGCTACGGCTCGAACATGAACGCCGAGCGCCTCGCCTGCTACATCCAGGGCGGCAGGCCGCCGGGCGCGCTGATCGGATACACCGGGGCCCGCGACCGCACTCCCCCGCGCGAGGCAGCGGGCGTGATGCTCCCGGGCCGACTGCACTTCGCGGGAGAGTCCCGCGTGTGGAGCGGCGGCATGGGCTTCTACGACCACGATGCCGAGGGTCCGACGCCGGCCCGCGCCTTCCTGCTGACGATCCCCCAGTTCGCGGACGTCGCCGCCCAGGAGATGCACCGCCCGGTCCAGGAGGACGACCCCGTCGAGCGCCTCGTGCGCGAGGACGTGGGCATCGGCGCAGGGACGGACGCCACCGCGGCCCCGGCCGGCACGCGCGTGGCCGTCGGCCCCGGTCGCTACGAGACCCTGGTGGTGCTCGGCGAGCGCGATGGCGTCCCGATGCTCACCTTCACCGCACCGGAGGGGATCGGCGACGTGCCGGCCACCCAGCCCGTCCCCGCGTATCTCGACATGCTCGCCGAGGGCCTGCGCCAGTCCCACGGCTGGGACCGCGAGCGAGCCGACGCCTACTTCGCCGCGCGCGGCGCGGACCTGGAGCGGGTCGGGGTCTAGCCACCGGCCTCCTCGCGCCCCAGCGACCACATGCGCAGGGCGAAGTGGAGGTCGAGGAACCTCGCGGGCGCGCGCCAGTCCTCCCCCAGCAGCCCCGCGATCCGCTCGAGGCGCTGGCGCACGGTGTTGGGGTGCACGTGCAGCATCTGCGCGGTGCGCGGCACGTGGCGACCGGACTCGGCGAAGGCCCAGGCGCTGCGCGTGAGCTCGGTGCCGTGCTCGCGGTCGTAGTCCTCGAGCGGGCGGATCACGAGCAGCGGCGAGGGCAGCGTGGGGTCCCGGTGGATCGCCTCGGCCATCAGCCCGACCATCCCGATCCTCTCGCCGTCGGCCGATCTGCCGCGCACCCCGAGCACGGCGAGGGAGCGCAGGGCGAGCTCCGCGGAGCGGTGCGCCGCGGGGATCCGCTCGAGGTCCTCGACGGGACTCGACCAGCCCGCGTTCACGCCGCTGCCGGCGACGTCGAGCAGCGCGGAGAGCGCGTCGGCCGCGGCATCGGGCACGAGCACGCACAGGTGGTCGCCGTGCAGCGCGACCACCGCGCCGTCGTGCGCCGTGCCCGCGCGCAGGCGGTCGGCGAGGGGGCCGACGTCGAGGTCGAAGACGTCGATCGCGACCATCCGCACGCCCGCGCCGGGCCTCACGGCGCGCACCCGGGCGTCCCCGCGCACCGTGTCGACCTCGCGCCCGCCGCGCACCAGGGCGTCGATCACGGCCCGGTCCCGGCGGCGCCTGTCGTCCTGCTGCGCCCTGCCCAGCAGGAGCAGGATCCCGAAGAACACGGCGACCCTCTGCACGCGGGGCAGCAGGCGCGGGGCGAGGGCCCGGCCGACGACGAGCGTGCCCAGGTGCTCCCGGCCGCTGCTCGCGCAGGCCAGCGTGGTCCCACCGGAGACGGCGGGCCTGCCCGTGCCGCGGGCCGCCCGCAGCGCCTCCCCGTCGAGGCCGACGGCGAGGCGCGCGCCCGGATCCGTCTCGACCATCGGCACCCCGCCGGCGTCGAGGAGCGCGAGGTCGGCGCCCAGCAGCTCGTGCACGCGGCGGGCGAGCACCTCGAGATCGCCGCCGTCCAGGAGCGCCTCGAGCAGTCCCGCGTCGAGGTCGAGGATCTCGTGGAGCTCGACCATGCGCTCCTCGTCCTCGTCCTGCTGTGCGCTGAGGCTCGCGAGCGCCCCGGTGACCTCCTCGAAGCGGCGCGCGTTGTCGAGCGCGACGCTCGCATGGCGGGACAGCGTGTCCACGATGTCGACGGTCTCGGGCGGGTACTCGCGGCTCGTGCGGTCGGCGATCAGCAGAGCGCCGTGCACCTGCTCGCGCAGGGTCATGGGCACGGCGAGGATCGAGCGCACGCCCTCGCCGCGCACGATGTCGTCGATCTCCCCGATGTGGGACAGCGCCGCATCCTCGAGGTAGTCGGCGGTGGTGACGATCGCCCGGCCCGTCGCGGCGCGCCCCAGCACGCCGTAGCCGATGGGCATGCGCAGGGTGCGGTACTCCTCGGTGCGCACCCCGTCGGACTCGCGGATGAAGGTGGTGTCCGCCGTGTTCAGGGCGATGTAGGCCATGTCGGCGCCGGTGAGCAGGCGGGTGCGGCGCACGATCTCGTGGAGCACGCCCACCACGTCGCGCCGCGTGGTGACGTCCACGGCGATCGAGGAGACCGTGCGCAGCAGCTCCTCGCGCCGCGCACCCTGGGCGAGGCGCTGCTGGAGGGCGCGCAGGGTGCGGGCGTCGGCCTCGTCGAGCGCGGGCCCGTCGGCCCCGACGCCCTCGCGCGCCGCGGCGATCGCCCCCTCGAGCCGCGCCGGATCCTCCTCGGCCATCACCGCGCGCAGCAGAGACTCCATCGCCCCCATGGACCATCCTCCATCGATCGGCCCGATCCCTGTCACCGCACACCATAGGCGCGGTGTGGCCCGGGCCATAGCGTGGGGAGCGAACGCGCCGCCGCCCGGCACCGTCGCCCGGCGAGGCACCGACCGTGAGGAGTCATCGATGACTGCGACCGATTCGCCTATGAAGCTGCACGTCCTGTCCACAGGGGTCATGGAGTGCGACCACACCTGGCTGCTGCTGCAGGCGGGGAACACGATCACCGACCGTCAGCACAAGGACAAGCCCGCCGCCTGGGGCGAGGCACCCACGCACGCCGTCCTCATCGAGACTCCCGAGGGGCGGATCCTCTGGGACACGGGAGTGCCGCGCGACTGGGAGAAGCGCTGGGAGCCCACCGGGTTCCAGGACTTCTTCCCCGTCCAGGAGGACCCCGCGGGCCCCGGCTACCTCGACACCGCGCTCGCGGACCTCGAGCTCACCCCCGAGGACATCGACATCCTTGTCCTCTCCCACCTGCACTTCGACCATGCGGCGAACGCGAAGATGTTCGAGAACGGGAAGACCCGCATCCTCGCCCAGGCCGACGAGATCGAGGGCGTGAAGGGCATCGAGGGCGAGTTCGCCGGCGCCCATCTGGTCTCCGGCTTCTCCGGCCTGCCGCTGGAGCCCGTCCACGGCGACGCCGAGATCGTGCCGGGCGTCAGCGTCATCTCCACCCCGGGGCACACCTGGGGCACCATGAGCCTGCGCGTGGACCTGCCGGAGGACGGCACGAAGATCTTCACCTCCGACGCCGTCTACCTCGGCGCGAGCTGGGGCCCGCCCGCGATCGGCGCCGGCATCGTCTGGGACAGCGTGGGCTGGCTCGAGTCCGTCGAGAAGCTGCGGAGGATCCAGGAGCAGACCGGCGCGGAGATGATCTTCGGGCACGACGCCGAGCAGCGCAAGGGCCTCACCCTCGCGCCCGACGGCTTCTACAGCTGAGGGGGCCGACGATGATCCTCTACGACCTCAAGTGCGCCGAGGGCCACCGCTTCGAAGCGGGCCTGGCCTCGATGTTCGACGACAACCCGCGATGCCGGTGCGGGGCGGAGACCTCCCGCGTCCCGGCCTCCGTGCGCCAGCTCGGCACGGCCGACACGGGCCGCTCGCGCGAGGAGATGCCGACCACCTGGCGCGGCATCCAGCAGGGCCATCCCGACGTGGTGCGCGGCTGGCACCGCGAGATGAGCCGCCGCGAGAAGCTCGAGGAGAAGCACCCCGAGCTCGCCGGCGACCGTCGGCCGATCCTCGCCCACGAGGGCGCCTTCGAGGGCCGACCGCTCCGGGCCGGCGACCCGCTCGCCACGAAGGTCGCGCAGGCGACGTTCGGGACGACGAAGGAGGCGACCGCATGAAGATCCGCGGCGCGGTCCTCGAGGAGATGGGGCGCGAGCGCCCCTATGCCGACTCGCGGCCGATCACCATCAGCGAGCTCGAGCTCACCGAGCCCGGCTCGACCGAGATCCTCGTGCGCATGGAGGCCGCGGGCGTGTGCCACAGCGACCTCTCCGTGGTCGACGGCAACCGGCCGCGACCGGTCCCCATGCTGCTGGGGCACGAGGCCGCCGGCCGCGTCGAGGCCGTGGGCGCCGAGGTGGAGGACATCCGCGTGGGCGACCGCGTGGTGATGAGCTTCCTCCCCCGCTGCGGGGAGTGCCGCGAATGCCGCACCGACGGCCGCCTCCCCTGTTCGGTCGGGTCCAGGACCAACAACGACGGCGTGCTGCTGCACGGCTCGACCCACCTCACCCGAGACGGCGAGCACGTGCACCACCACCTGGGGGTGAGCGGCTTCGCGACCCGCGCCGTCGTGGACCAGGCGAGCGCCGTCGTCGTCCCCGAGGAGGTCCCGCCCGAGGTCGCCGCCGTGCTGGGCTGCGCCGTGCTCACGGGCGGCGGGGCCGTCCTGAACGCCGCGCAGCCGGGCCCCGAGGACTCGATCATGATCGTGGGCCTGGGCGGCGTGGGCATGGCGGCCCTGATCACCGCCCTCGCGCAGGACGTGAAGGAGGTGATCGCCGTGGACAACCTGCCCGCGAAGCTCGAGCGGGCGAAGGAGCTCGGCGCCCACCGCACGTTCACCCCGCAGGAGGTCGCCGAGCAGAAGATCACCGCCGACCGCGTGGTCGAGGCCGCCGGCCATCCGAAGGCCTTCGAGACCGCGGTGGGCGCGATCGGCTTCGGCGGCACCATGGTCACCGTGGGTCTGCCCGCGCCGACCGCGCAGGTCACGATCGCCCCGCTGCCGCTCACCGCGCAGGCCCAGTCGATCATCGGCTCCTACCTGGGATCGGCCGTGCCCCGGCGCGACGTGCCCGAGTACGCCCGGCTCTACCTCGAGGGGAAGCTGCCGGTCGAGGAGCTGATCAGCCGCACCATCCGCCTCGAGGAAATCAACGAGGCCATGGACCAGCTGGCCGACGGCGAGGCCGTCCGCCAGGTCATCCTCTTCGACTGATCCCCCGCGGCCGGTTCCCCCGTCCCGCCCCGGAAGGCGCAGGATGGAGGGACCGGCCCTGCCCGTGACCCCGACCCGAAGGAGCGCACCATGACCACGAAGCCCCGTCTCTCCCCCGCGCAGGTCGCCGACCTGCTGGAGCGCACCCCCCGCAGCTCCTTCATCGGCGGCCGATTCCTGGGCGGCACCCCCGATCTCGACGTGCAGGACCCGGCGACCGGGCGCCCCCTCACCCAGGTCGTCGACGCCGACGCGGCGAGCATCGGCGAGAAGGCCCTCGACGCGGCCATCGCCGCCCAGGCCGACTGGGCCGCGACCCTCCCCCGCGAGCGCTCGGAGATCCTGCGCCGCGCCTACGAGCTGTGCCACGAGCGGGCCGACGACCTCGCGGCGCTGATGACCCTCGAGATGGGCAAGCCCCTGGACGAGGCGTACGGCGAGGTCACCTACGGCGCCGAGTTCCTGCGCTGGTTCAGCGAGGAGGCCGTGCGCCTGCCCGGACGCTTCCGGCAGGCACCCGCCGCCGAGCAGGCGATCCTCACCACCTCGCGTCCCGTCGGCCCCGTCCTCGCGATCACCCCGTGGAACTTCCCGCTGTCGATGGGCACCCGCAAGATCGCTCCCGCCCTCGCCGCCGGCTGCACCGTCGTGCTCAAGCCCGCCGAGCTCACCCCGCTCACCTCGCTGGCCTTCTGCCAGATCCTTGCCGACGCGGGCCTGCCGGCGGGCGTCGTGAACGCCGTGGTCACCTCCGATGCGGGGACCCTCTCGAGCACCCTCATGGCCGACGCCCGCCTGCGCAAGGTCTCCTTCACCGGCTCCACGCCGGTGGGCCGCACCCTGCTCGCGCAGGCCTCCGAGCACGTGCTGCGCACCTCGATGGAGCTCGGCGGCAACGCTCCCTTCCTGGTGCTCCCCTCGGCCGACATGGACACGGCCATCGCCGCCGCGATGCCCGCGAAGTACCGCAACAACGGCGAGGCCTGCACGGCCGCGAACCGCTTCTACGTGCACTCGTCCGTCGCCGAGGAGTTCACGCGGCGCCTCGTGGAGAAGACCGAGGAGCTGCAGGTGGGCGCCGGGATCGACGAGGGCACCACGATGGGCCCGATGATCGAGCCCAAGGCCCTGGACAAGATCGAGGAGCTCGTGGCCGACGCCGTCGAGCGCGGCGCGAAGGTCCTCACCGGCGGGCGTCGGCCGCGCGCCGACGAACTGCCCGAGGGGTGCGCGGAGGGCTTCTTCTATCTGCCCACCGTGCTCGGCGACGTACCGGCCGATGCCCGCGTGAACCGCGAGGAGATCTTCGGCCCGGTCGCGCCCGTGATCGTCATGGACGACGTCGAGGACATGGTGCGCGCCGCGAACGACACGGAGTTCGGTCTCATGAGCTACGCCGTCGGCGCGGACCTCGCCGAGGTCACCGACATCGCCGGCCGCATCGAGTCGGGCATGGTCGCCGTGAACCTTGGCGTCGCCTCCGACGCCGCCGCCCCCTTCGGCGGCGTCAAGGAGTCGGGCCTGGGCCGCGAGGGCTCCCACGAGGGCATCGCGGAGTACCTCGAGACCACGTACGTGCGGCTGCCGCTGTGAGCTCGGCGGGTGCGATGGGCCGACCGAGCATCCTGCGCCCGTGCGTCCCGTCTGACGTCCCGCGCCTGGCGGGGATGCGTCGAGCTCGCGAACTCTGGATGGAGCAGCAGGGCATCTCGCAGTGGAGGATCGGCTCGCTCGACACCGCACAGATCTCGGTCGAGGTGGCACGCGGCGAGTGGCACGTCCTGGATCCGGATGGAACCCCTGATCGCCACGGCGAGTTCGAGGCTGCCGTACGGCTCGTCGATGATGATCCCTACTTCTGGAGCCAGCACGAGCGCGCGGAGGAATCGGCCCTCTACGTGCACGGACTCATGACTGACCCTTCGGCGGGCGGTCGGGGGCTCGGCGCTCAGCTGCTCGATCTCGCGTGGGCAGAGGCCGGGCGTCGGCGAGCCCGATGGCTCCGCCTGGACTGCGCGCCGCACCTGCTGGACTACTACCGGCCGAAGGGATTCACTCCTGTGGGCCGGAAGGAGACCGATGAGTTCGTGACGATGTTGCTGGAGAAGCCTGCGCCTGGGGATCCGGCTCCGCCGGTGCTCGCCGTCGACGACAAGGGACAGCGGCTGCTCTCCTTCGCCCATGCCGACGAGCCTCGCACCGACCACGTGGGAGACCTCGCGTGCCCGCTCGCGCTGGTCGTCGCCCGGGCGGGTGATCGCGTCCTGTTCGGGAAGAACCGGTGGCGGAAGTCGTGGGAGCTGCCCGGCGGGATCTGCGACGAGGGCGAGACACCTCGTGAGGCGGCCGCGCGAGAGCTCGAGGAGGAGACCGGGCTGGTGGCGGATCCGCGCGACCTCGGGTGGGAGGGTCTCGCGCAGTTCGCGCTCAAGGGCCCCGATCGCCGCGAGCTCGCGGCCGTGTTCAGCCTGAGGCTCCCGGCCGAGCCGACGGTCGGTCCGTCGGACGAGCTGACCGATGTCGGATGGTTCGGCCTGGACCGCGTCCCCGCGGACGTCGCCCCGCTCGACCTGGAGATCGCTCGGATCGCATCGACATGTCCCTGACCACCCGACCCCCCGTGATCTCGATCGGTCGCCGCGTGACCTCCGAGGACGTCGCCGGCATGCTTGACGAGCGCCGCTGAGCGTTCGCCCGAAGGCGGCCCCGCTACCCTCTGACCATGACGACGATCTTCCTGACCGGTGAGGCGAAGTCGCCGAGCAACAATCCGATCACGACGCAGTGGGGACTTTTCTTCATCGGCCTCGTCGTCGATACTGAGACGCACGTCATCCGAGAGGCGGACTGCACCGCCACCCTCACCCTCACGGTCGAGTTCGTGAGAGAACTGCTGGTGGGACGCTCGATCCTCGACGAGGACGCCCTGGTGGAGTCCATCTCCGAGAGGTACCACGGGTCTTCGCAGAAGGCGATCGCCGCCTCCGTGCGCAACGCCGCAGCGAAGTACCGCGACCTCGCGGCGGGCACCGCCGGATAACTCCATACCGTCTCCGTCCGCCCGGGACCTCACCGAACCGGACCCCGTCGGAAGCACCTCGCTCGCACCTGTCACCAGGCGCGGCGCGATGGTGCTTCCGACTTTTTTTTGTTTCCCGACCCCCACACCTTCCCCGAGGAGCACCCCATGATCACCGACGGCCTGCTGATGCTCGGCGTCCTCTTGGGACTGTCGTGCGTGCTGATCGTCCTGGAGAAGACCACCGGCTGGAAGCTGTTCAAGTACGTGCCCGGCATGGTGCTGATGTACCTGCTGTGCGCGCTGCTGAACACGCTCGGCGTCTTCGGCCAGGACGACGCGACCCGCGCCCCCATCGCCCAGGTCAAGGACGTCCTGCTGCCGGCGATGATCTTCCTGTTCCTGTTCGGCTGCGACCTGCGCAAGATCATCCGCCTGGGCCCGAAGCTGCTGCTGACGATGTTCGTCGCCTCGGCCTCGCTGTGCTTCGGCATGGTGCTGGTGTACGTCGTCTTCCAGGCCGCGGTGCACCCCGAGGCGTGGAAGGTGTTCGGCGCTCTCCTGGCCAGCTGGACCGGCGGCAGCGCGAACATGGTGGCCGTCCAGGACATCCTCAAGGCGCCCGAGAACATCTTCGGCTACGCCCTGATCACCGACACGCTCATGTACTCGCTGTGGCTGATGCTGATGTTCGCCTCGGTCGCGGTCTCGCCCCGCTTCAACCGCTGGACCAAGGCCGACACCTCCTACCTCGACGCCCATGAGGGCGCCTTCGAAGAGGAGGAGAAGCCGGTGACGGTGTCCTCTCTCGCGATCGTCGTGTTCGGCTCGATCCTCGTCTCGACCCTCTCGATCTGGATCGGCGGCCTGCTGCCCGAGTGGGGCGCGGTCGTCAACGGCACCACCTGGTCGATCCTCATCGTGTCCCTGCTGGGGCTCGCCGTCGCGCTGACCCCGCTGGGGTCGACGGCCGGTGCGAGCGAGGTCGCCTCGCTGATGCTGTTCGTGGTGATCGGCCAGATCGCCTCGGGCTCGGACTTCTCCGCCATCACGCAGGCGCCGATCTACATCGTGATGGGCATCCTCGTGGTCGCGATCCACGCCGGGATCATGGTGCTCTACGCGAAGATCGCGAAGGTCGAGCTGTTCTCCCTGGCCGTCGCCTCGACCGCGAACATCGGCGGCATCGCCTCCGCGCCCGTGGTCGCGAGCGCCTTCAACCGTCAGCTGGTCCCCGTGGGCGTGCTGTTCGCCCTGATCGGCTCGTTCATGGGCACGTTCGTGGGCCTGATCGGCGCCCAGGTCATGCACGCGCTGTGACCGTCACCGCGAGAGGAGGGGGATCGATGACCCCGCAGAGCCTGCTGGATCCGGACGTGCACGTCGTCGCGGTGCGCCACCACCGCCACGTCGCGCCGCTCAAGCGGCCCTTCGTGACCGCGGCGCGGCGCACCGAGGCCGTGCACTACGTGGTCGCGGAGGTCGAGCTGGCCGAGGGCACCGTGGGTCAGGGGTCCTCGGCCGAGACCGTCGCCGTCACGGGCGAATCGGCCGAGTCGATCGCCGCGTGCCTGGCGGGTCCGCTGCGCGGCGCGCTCGAGGGCGCCCGAGGACCGCTGGGCGACCTCGGGCGGCGGATCGGCGAGGCGGTCCCGGGGAGCACGAGCGCGAAGGCCGCCCTGGACGTGGCCCTGCACGACGCCGCCGCGCGCGCCGCGCGGGTGCCGCTGGTCGAGCTGCTGGGAGGCACCCGCTGCGGGACGCTGACCAACGACATGACGATCTCCCTCGAGGACCCCGAGGTGATGGCCGGCCATGCGCGCGACGCGGTCGCGGCGGGCGAGCAGATCCTGAAGATCAAGCTGGGACGGGACATCGACGAGGACCGCCGGCGGCTCGCCGCGGTGCTCGAGGCAGCCCCCGGGGTGAGCCTGCGCCTGGACGCGAACCAGGGCTGGGAGGCCCGCGAGGCCATCAGCATCATCAACGGCTTCGAGCGGGACGGTCTGCCGATCGAGCTGGTCGAGCAGCCCGTGCCGGCGGCGGACCTCGAGGGCCTCGCCCGGGTGCGCGCCGAGGTGGCGACCCCGGTGATGGCCGACGAGGCCGTGTGGAACGCACAGGACGCCCGGCGCATCGTCGAGGCGGGAGCTGCCGACCTGCTGAACATCAAGCTCGCCAAGACGGGAGGCCTGCGCGAGGCGCTCGCCGTGGCCGACGTGGCCCTCGAGGCGGGCATCGCCTGCATGGTGGGCTCGATGATGGAGCCGCGGATCTCGATCACCGCCGCGGCCCACCTGGCCTTCGCGCATCCGGCGATCGCCCTCATCGACCTCGATCCCCCGGCCTGGTTCACCTCCGGGGCGCCGTCGGGCGGCTACCGCCAGCGCGGCGCAGAGCTCGAGCTGGTCGGCGGCCCCGGGCTCGGCCTTGCGATGCTCGACCCGATGCAGGACGCTGATGACGCAGGAGGTGGTAGGTGACGTCGACCCCGCCGCGACCGCATGCGTCGCGCGCCCCGCAGGTCCCCGGCATGCCCGTACCCGTCTCCTCGAAGGAGGACACCATGTCCGCCCACCGCAGCACCTCACCTCACGATCCCGCCGACGCATCGCAGAACCCGCAGGTCACCCGGCGCGCCGGGCTGCGGCTCGCCGCCACCGGGGCCGCCGGCCTCGCAGGCCTCGCCGGCGCCGCCTCCGCCTCCGCCGCTCCCGCGCATCGAGGCGGGCACGGTGGCCACGGGCACGGCCATGGCAGCGGCGGCAGCGGGGGCAGGGCGCCGAAGGCCGGCGAGACCGCGCACGTGAAGGTCACCGCGACCACGCTCTGGGTGGATCCACGCACGAACCGCGACGGCATCGACGACGGCGCCGTCTCCACGCCCGTGGACCTCGACGCGTGGAACGCGAAGATGCCCGACGAGGAGACCCGCAAGTGGCTCACCGGGAAGCTCGAGTCTCAGGCCGTGCTGGGCAGCGAGGTCATCGTCGACGAGATCGACGGCGAGTGGGCGCACATCGTCGTCACCGCCCAGGGCACCCCGCGCGACGACCGCGGCTACCCGGGCTGGGTCCCGATCGACCACCTCACCGTCGACGAGCGCTTCGCGCGCCTGGCGCGCTGCGCCTCGACCGCCACCGTCACGGCGCTCACCAGCACGCTCACCTCGCCGAGCCGCGGCGAGGGCGCGCGCCTGCCGGTCTCCTTCGACACGATCCTCCCGGTCACCGGCCAGAACGAGGACAGCATCGAGGTCGCCGTCCCGGACGCGGGCACCATGCAGCTGAGCATCGAGGACGCCGCGGTCCGCGCGCACGGCGAGAAGCCGCCGCGTCCCACGGTCGAGGACATCATCGCGACCGGCGAGCGCTTCCTGGGCCTGCGCTACCTCTGGGCCGGCGTGAGCGCGTACGGCTACGACTGCTCCGGGTACACGTACACCCTGTTCCACCACCACGGCATCACGCTCGAGCGCGACGCCGGCGACCAGATGCACGAGTCGGGGCTGCAGAGCGTCGAGCGCGAGGACCTCCAGCGCGGCGACCTCGTGTTCTTCGCGACCGAGCCGGGCGCCGAGTCGATCCGCCACGTGGCCCTCTACGTGGGCGACGACAAGATCATGCAGGCGCCGAACGCGGCCCGCAGCGTCGAGGTCGTCTCGCTGACCGAGTACGACACCGACGGCGAGTACGCCGGGGCGCGGCGCGTGGAGCTCGCGAAGGGCTGAGCTCAGCGCACCAGATCCTCGGGCAGCAGGTCCCGGGTGAGCGCGAGGATCCGCTCGTCGGCCTCCGCCTCGTCCCATCCGCAGGTCATCACGGCGAGGACGAGGGGGCGGTCCTCGTCGGCCCCGCCGCCGCCCACCGCGGCGACGTCATGGCGGAACCCGTCGACCCAGCCGGACTTCGACAGGACGGGCACGCCGGGCCGCACCGCGCGGCCGATGATCCGGATCCGCTGTGCGGCGAGCGCCTCGCGCGCGAGATCCCGAGAACCTGGCTCCAGGGCGCCACCGCCCCGCACGATCGTGTCCAGAGTGCGCGCGAGGTCCCGCGCGCTGGTCTCGTTGGTGCGGCCCGCGGCGAGCGCGGCGCCGTCGCCGATCATCCGCTCGACGCGCGTCGCGGGCAGCTCCAGGTCCGCGATCACGGAGGCCACGGCCTCGAGGCCGACGAGGGAGAGCACGTGGTCCGTCGCCTCGTTGCTCGAGCGGTCGATCATGCGCACCAGCAGCTCGCGCACGGAGATCTGCTGCCCGTCGTCCGGATGCGTCGGATCCAGATGGTCGCCCGCGAGGGTGAAGGGCGTCCCGCCCTCCCCCGTGAAGGTGCGGGTCGAGGGGACCGCGGCGTCCGGATCGAGCTCCCCGCGATCCGCGGCGCGCAGCGCGGCGAGGAGCACGTGCAGCTTGATGGTGCTCGCCGCGTAGAAGGGTCGGTCGGCCTCGCTGCTCGAGAGCTCGCGGCCCTGCGCGTCCAGGAGGCACCAGGCGATCGCGGTGTCGGAGGGGGCGGAGGCGGTGGGCAGCGTCATGCTCTCGACCCTACGGGGACTGCGGTCACGCGGCGGCCAGGCCCACGCCCACGATCAGCGGCGCCAGGGTGACGGCGAGGATGAACACGCGCTCGCTGACGCCGAAGGTGCGCTCGCGCAGCGCCGGCACCAGCAGGGAGACGACGAGGCTTACCAGGGCGATCGCCGCGATCACGTGGAGCACGGGCAGGATCCCGGGCGCAGGCGCCCCCGCGGCCTCGGCGAGCAGCCGCGTGAGCGGCCCGATCGTCGAATACGCGATCGCGAACCAGGCGACGGCGAGCACCAGGTGCAGCCGGCCGCGGGAGGTGACGGGCTCCCCGGGCGCATCGGTGGGCACGCGGGGCATCACCGCGAGCACCACGGCCAGCACCAGCAGCCACGTGCCGAGCCCCGTGTGCGAGGTCGCAGCGGGGAGCACGAGGACCGTGATGCCCAGGACCGCCCAGGCGGCGGCCGCGAGCCACGAGGCGATCGCGGCGAGGCGCCGAGTGCCGGGCGCGGAGGACGCGGCATAGTCGCTCACCGCGTGCCGCACGGGGTGGATGCCGCCGGGGCGCACGTGCAGGGCGACCAGCGCGAGCAGTCGGAGGATGAACAGCACGGACGCGACGAGCGCGAGCACCTGGGCCACGGGGATCTCCTGGACGGACGGACGAGGGGGTCGAACGTCTGGGACGCTAGACCTTCCAGTCACTGGAGGGTCAAGGAGGAGGATCCCGATGCGCATCGGCGAGTTCGCCCGCAGGACCGGGCTCACTGCATCAACAGTCCGCTTCTACGAGGAGCGGGACATGTTCAGCCCCGGTCAGATCACCCGCGGCCCCAACGGCTACCGCGACTTCGGGGAGGACGCCGTGCAGCGCGTGCGGCTGGTCCTCGCGGGGCGCGACGCGGGCTTCTCCCTGCAGGACATGCGCACGCGCATGGCGCACTGGGCGGACATGGACGACGCGGAGCGCCGCACGCTGCTCACCGAGCAGCTCGCCGTCGTCGATCGCCGCCGCGAGGAGCTCGAGCGCAGCCGCGCCACGATCCTCGGGGCGCTCTCGGTGCTCGAGGGGCGCCGGCCGCCCGCGTAGACCTGCCGGGGCCCGCGGGCGGCCGGTCGCTCACGGCTTCAGGCGCCCTGGTGGCCCGTGAACTCCCCGGGGTGCTTGCCCTGCCGTCCGCTCTCGCCCCGGTGGAGCGCGGTGATCCGCGCGATCTCCTCGTCCGAGAGGGCAAGGTCGAGGGACGCGAGGTTCGAGACGATCCGCGCGGGCGTGACGGACTTCGGGATCACCACGTCGCCCAGGGCGAGGTTCCAGGCGATGAGCACCTGCGCGGGGTCGGCCTCGTGCGCGCGGGCGATCTCGAGCACCACCGGGTCCTCGAGCTCCCCACCGCCCTGGCCCAGCGGCGACCAGGCCTCGGTGACGATGCCCTTCTCGGCGTGCAGCGCGCGCAGCTCCGGCTGGTTGAAGAAGGGATGCAGCTCGATCTGGTTGAGCACGGGCAGCACGCCGGTCTCCGCCTCGAGCATCTCGAGGTCCTCGGCGCGGAAGTTCGAGACGCCGATCGAGCGGATCCGCCCCTGCTCCTGCAGCTCGATGAGGGTGCGCCAGGTCTCCAGGGCGAGCCCTTTCTCCGGCGCGGGCCAGTGGATGAGGTAGAGGTCAAGCTCGTCCAGGCCCAGATCGGACATGGTGGCGTCGAAGGAGCGCAGCGTCGCCTCACGCCCCTGGTCCTGGTTGGGGACCTTCGAGGTCACGAAGAACTCGTCGCGCGCGAGGCCCGAGGCGGCGAGCGCCCGGCCCACGCCGTCCTCGTTGTTGTAGCCGCGGGCGGTGTCGACGTGCCGGTAGCCGGCCTCGAAGGCCTGCACGACCACGTCGGCCGCGACGTCGGGCTCGACCTGCCAGACCCCGTAGCCGAGCTGCGGGATCGTGCGTCCGTCGTGGAAGCGGATGGAGGGTGCGCTGGTCATGGTGCTCCTCGGATCGGGTCGCTGCGGTCGTCCCCAGCGTAGCCAGGGCCGTCAGTCGTCGTCCGCCTCGCCGCCCGATCTGCCCTGGTTCTTGGCGAGCGAGACCCGCTCGACCCCGTCGACCTCGAGCAGCGGCGGGATCAGGTCGCGCACGGGCGGGCGGCCCAGGAAGCGGATGTCCATGACGATCTTCGGGCCGCCGTCGGCGCCCGTGATCTTCCGGGAGTTCTCGATCGAGTTCGTGAAGCCGGCGCCGGTCGCGGTCGCGAGGATGTCGCGCAGCGCGCCCCGGCCGTCGGCGTAGGTGACGCGCAGCAGGCGGTGACGATCGGGGCCGGGCACGCGCCGCACGAGCGGGGCGATGAGGAACAGCGTGATGAGATGGAGGGCGGTGAGGGTGATGCCGAGGGAGAGCATGCCGCTGCCGCAGGCCATGCCCACGGCGGCCGAGACCCAGACCGTCGCGGCCGTCGTCAGCCCGCGCACCATGGAGCGGCCCTTGAAGATGACGCCCGCGCCCAGGAAGCCGATGCCGGAGACGATCTGGGCGGCGATGCGCGAGGGGTCGAGGTTGACCTCGTCGCCGAGCACCGCCGCGAAGCCGTAGGCCGAGACCAGCGTGAAGGCGCACGAGCCGAGGCCCACGAGCACGTGGGTGCGGTAGCCGGCGCTCTTCTGCCGCATCTGGCGCTCGAGGCCGATCAGCGAGCACAGCACGAACGTCGCGACCAGCAGCTCGGCCTCGACCAGGCTCGTCGGCTGCACGAGTCCCACCAGGGGGTCCATGTCCGCCTCCCTCCTAGAGCTCGACGGGGCCGAGGCCGACGGGTCGGATCGACGGGTCGGCCCGCAGCCAGTCGGCGATCGCCCGCGGGCGCACGTCGAAGCGGTCCAGCTGGTCCACGGGCAGCCAGGAGGTGCCGACCTGCCAGGCGTCCATCTCCGTGGTCGCCTCCGCGCGGGGCTCCTCACCGGGCTCGAGCCCGCACCAGAAGCCCACGTTGAGCTGGTGGGACAGCGGGATCTGCTCGCGGCGGAAGCCACCGATCTCGGTGAGGAACTCCCACACGCACGCCACGCCGTGGACGCGCACGCGGGCGCCGATCTCCTCGGCGCACTCGCGCACGAGCGCCTCGGCCTGCGTCTCGCCGTACTCCTGCCCGCCGCCGGGCAGGTCGAAGACGTCATGCCCGTCGACGTCGGAGCGGTTCATGAGGATCGCCCCGTCGCGCAGGATCAGCGCCTTGACGCCGACACGGGGCCCGAGGGCGTGCGCGGGGTGGGGTTCTACGCGGTCCCCCCGGCTCACCCGAGGGCCTCGCCCGAGAGCGGGTCCTCCCCGCCGTCGGTGCCGTCGAGGTCGACGCCGTCGGCCGCGATGTCCTCGTCGACGCCGCCCAGGGCGTCCACGTCCTCGGTGTCGCCGTCGAGCTCGGAGACCTCCTCGGCGTCGTCCCCCTCGGAGACCATCTCGTCGCCGTCGCGGTTGCCCTGCTCGGCGGCGGCCGAGTCGTCCTCGCCGAGGCCGCTCGGGTAGTCCGAGTCGTAGAACGAATCGTCCTCGGCGTCGCGGTCGCGCTCCTCCTCGAGGATGTCGTCGGCCCCCTCGACGCCGGTGCCCTCGGGCCCCTCGGCGCCGGGCTCCACGTCGGGGTCCTCGTCCTCGTCCTCGTCGTCGATGGCCGCCTCGAGGCTGCTCTCCTCGGAGAGGTCCGACGGCGTCGGGTCGGTGAGGTTCGTGAGGTCCTCGTCGTACTGCTCGGTCATGATCGACTCCTCCGTGTCGGGAACTCCTCGAGTCTACGGACCTAGAGTGGACCCCCGTGGCAACCTCCCCTCTCTCCTTCTCGCTGGGCCGTGCCCCGCGCTGGGCGCTGCCGGTCGCGCTGGCGGGCGGACTGCTCTCCGCCGTGCAGTCGCGCATCAACTCGCGCCTGTCCACCGAGCTCGCCGACGGCTTCACCGCCTCGGCCATCTCGTTCGGCACGGGCCTCGTGATCGTGCTGGTCATCGTGCTCTCCCGGAGGTCCCTGCGGGAGCGTGCGGTGACCTTCGGGCGCGATCTGCGCATCGGCGCGCTCCCCTGGCCGCTCGCGCTGGGCGGGATCGGCGGGGCGACCTTCGTGCTCGGACAGACCTTCACCGTCGCCCTGATCGGGGTTGCCCTGTTCATCGTCTGCGTCGTCGCCGGCCAGACGGTCACCGGACTGGTCGTCGACCGCGTTGGCCTGGGCCCCGGCGGCGTCCGCCCGCTCACCGCTCCCCGGCTGATCGGGGCCGCGCTGATGGTGCTCGCGGTGGGGCTCGCGATGTCCTCGGGCGTGGGCGTCGACGTCCCCTGGCCGCTGCTCGTGCTGCCCGTGGTCGCGGGGGCGGCGATGGGGCTGCAGCAGGCGGTGAACGGCCGGGTCTCCCAGCACACCGGGCACTTCATGATCGCCACCCTCGGGAACTTCGTCGTGGGCACCGCGATGCTCGTGCTGGTCGCGGTGGTCCACGCCCTCGCCGTCGGGCACGGGCCCGCGCCGCTCCCCGCGAATCCGCTGCTCTACCTGGGCGGCGCGATCGGCGTCGTGTTCATCGCGATCGCGGCGCAGCTCGCGGGCCCACTGGGTGTGCTCACCCTCGCGATGACGACGATCGCCGGGCAGATCGTGGGCTCGGTGCTGCTGGACGTCCTCGCCCCCGCGGGCACCGAGCACCTCACCCCGCTCACCCTGGTCGGGGCGGTCCTCACCCTCGTCGCCGCCGCGGTCACCGCGGGCATCGGCCCCGCGCGCAGGAGGAGCGGCTCCTGACCTCACGCGGTTCCTGACCGCCGCCCGCGACCGCGGGTGCAGAATCGGGTGGCATGGAGCATCGCGAGCACCGCATCGAGGACCACGCCCTGCTGTCGGACCGACGGGGATCGGCCCTCGTCACCCGCGAGGGCCGCATCGACTGGCTGTGCATGCCCCGCTTCGACTCCCCCGCCGCGCTCTGCGCGCTGCTGGGCGATGACCGCAACGGGCACTGGACGCTGGGCATCCGCGGCGGCGAGGCCACCTCGCGCCGCTACCACGAGGGCACGATGATCCTCGAGACCACGTGGCGGGGGCCCGACGGGACCGCGCAGGTCATCGACATGATGCCCTCGGACATCACGCCCGAGGAGGCCGCCGAGGACCCGTCGGCCGACGAGCGCGCCGACCTGGTGCGCCTGGTGCGCTGCACCGAGGGCAGCGTCGAGGTCGAGCAGCAGCTGCGGATCCGCTTCGAGTACGGCGACGTGGTGCCGTGGGTGCGGCGGCGAGAGGACTCCGAGGGCGCCTCGGTGATCTCCGCGGTGGCCGGCGCGAGCGCACTGGCCCTGCGCGGCCCGGGCCTCACGGCGAGCGACCACGTGCACACGGGGCGCCACGTGCTGCACGCCGGCGAGGAGCAGGCGTGGACGATGACCTGGCATCCCTCGTGGACGGAGCTGCCGCGGGCCGTGGACCCGCAGCGTGCCATCGAGCGCACGGGGACGGCGTGGCGCGAGTGGCTGGGGCGCGTCGAGGTCGACGACCGCTACCGGCCGGAGGTGACGCGCTCGCTGCTCGTGCTGCACGGCCTCTCCGACGTGATCGCGGGCGGCATCGTCGCGGCGCCCACGGCGAGCCTGCCGGAGGACTTCGGCGGGGAGCGCAACTGGGACTACCGCTACTGCTGGCTGCGCGATGCGGCGCTCTCGCTCGAGGCTCTGCTGGGCCACGGGCACGTGGAGGCGGCGTTGGGATGGAGGGACTGGCTGCTGCGCGCGATCGCCGGGGACCCCCAGCACATGCAGATCATGTATTCGATCTCCGGGGAGCGCTCGCTGCCGGAGCGGGAGCTGGGCCACCTCTCGGGCTTCGCGGACTCGCGACCGGTGCGGGTCGGCAACGGCGCGGCAGTCCAGTACCAGGGCGATGTGGTGGGCGAGGTGCTGGTGGGGTTCGCTGCCATGCGCGAGGCGGGGCTCGAGGAGACCACGTGGTCGTGGTCGCTGCAGCGCTCACTGCTGGAGTTCGCGTGCTCGCATCTGGAGACGCGGGACCAGGGCCTGTGGGAGATGCGCGGGGAGCCCGCCTTCTTCACGCATTCGCGGGTGATGATGTGGGCCGGCTTCGACCGGGGCGTCCGCGGCGTCGAGGAGCTCGGGCTGCGGGCGAAGGACGGGGAGCTCGAAAGATGGCGGGCGGCACGCGATCACCTGCGGGACGAGATCCTGCGCGAGGGCGTGGGGCCCGACGGCGCGTTCACCCAGACCTACGGCAGCACCGAGGTGGATGCCTCGCTGCTGCAGCTCGCCCGGATCGGCTTCGTGGATCCGGAGGATCCGCGGATGGTCGCCACGGTGCGTCGGATCGAGGACGAGCTGATGACCGACGGCGGTCTGGTGCTGCGGTACCGCACGACGGGTCAGGACGGACTCAGCGGGAACGAGAATCCGTTCCTGGCCTGCTGCTTCTGGCTCGCCGAGTACTACGCGCGGGCAGGGCGCATCGAGGACGCGCGGCAGATGCTGGATCGGGTCCTGGCGTGCGGGAACGATCTGCTGCTGTTCTCCGAGGAGTACGACGACGCGCACCAGCGCATGGCCGGCAACTTCCCGCAGGCCTTCAGCCATCTGGCTCTGGTGCGCGCGGTCGATGCGCTGTGCGAGGCGGAGGGCAGCGCCGCGCGCTGATTCGCGCGGGGGTCAGAACGGCGGTGGCGGTGCGCCCGACGGCGCATCCTGCGGTGGCCTCTCGGGCGGGGACTCGTCCCTCGCGCACTCGGTGCGTGCTCGCAGGGCCGCTTCGCGCTGGTCCCGGAGGGCCCGGATCCGTGCCCAGGAGTCCTCGAGGTCCTTCGCGATCGCGGGGGTCGCGAGGTCCGTGTCGTCCTCCTGGAAGATCCGCATCTCCTCGTCGACGCTCCAGAGGGTTCCGGTGCGCCCGGTCGGCGAATGGGAGGCATCCACGCGGACCGGATCGATGCGGCGGGCGGTCTTCAGGGCGTGGTGCTTCCAGCACAGCAGGTGGAGGTTGTCCACGGAGGTCCGGCCGCCGTGCAGCGGGTCCTCGTGGTCGTACTCCTCGATGTGGTCGGCCTCGGTCGCGCAGGATGCAGGGCGTCGGCAGCCGGGCACGGCGCAGGTCGTCATCCGCACGCGCAGGTGCTCCCGCATGGCCTGCGGCGCCGCGTAGCGCTCGGCGGGCGCGGGCAGGAACTCCCCGGTCACCGGGTCGGTGAGCAGCCGGTACCAGGCGTCCTCGCCGGCGGCGAGCTCGCGGGCCATCTCGGCCGGGATCGGGATCCGACCGTCGAGCATGCCGGGGGCGTCGCTGTGGCCCATGAGCGACAGCAGCGGGACCGTCACGTTCATGCGGAAGGACGCGGCGCTCAGGCCCACTCCGTCAGTGTTCAGGTCTGCCGTCGTGAGCAGGTGGTAGCGCAGCTCGGACAGCGACAGGGGCCTTCCCCGTTCGGCCGCGCGGCCCTGCGGGTCCAGGGGGACCTCGACTCCGGCCTCGAGCGCGTGGCGCTGGGCGGCCTGGAGAGTCCGCGCGGCATCGTCGAGCCGGCGGGCGAGCTGCAGCAGCTCGGGGACCGGGCCGACGATCCGCAGGCACGCCGTGCCGTCGTCCCCGCCGTGCTCGAACTCGACGCGCCGCCGCGCCTCGACATCGAGACGGGGCGGCAGCCCGCGGCGCTCGAGGAGCGTCGCGACGACGGTGCCGAGGCAGCGGCTGAAGTGCTCGGAGGTGATGCCCGGGTCCCAGTCGCTCACGGTCGCATCGACCAGCGCCATCTCCTCGTCGGTGAGGCCGAGGGTGCGGCGCAGCAGCTCGCGGAACCACGCGGCGGGGAACTCCCCGGCCCGCAGGCGGGCGAAGACCCGCGGGCAGAGGTCGACGCCGCGGTGCCCGTCGCGGATGCGGCGGTAGGCGACGGTGTCGGAGCAGCGGAGCGCGGCCGCGACCAGCAGGTCCTCGCACTGGGCGTCCTCCGGCGTGCAGCCGCCGGTATCGCGGCCGCGCCAGGACGGCGCGAGGGCGGCGAGGGACGCGGCGAGCTCTCGTGACTCGCGCACGCCCTGGTCCCAGATGCTCTGGACGCGCTCGGTGACCTCGAGGGTCGGTGAGACGTCGATCCGCGCGGCGATGGACTCGCGCGTGAGGGGGCGCGGGGAGCGCGGGCGGATGCGCTGGATGGGATCCTGAGCGGCGCGCTCCGCCTGCTGGGCGCGCAGCAGGTCCGCCCTCTCGCGTGGGAGCGCCATGCCGGGGAACAGGGCGTGGTCGCCGAGGATCTCCTGGCGCGGGCCCGGGTCGAGCGCGGTCATCCTGTCCCCCTCTCCTCCGCGTCGAGGAATCGAACACTCGTTCGATTCTCCGCCCATCGTATCGGGCGAATCGGACATCCGGAAGACGCCGGGAGAGGATGTGGAAAAGACCGAGCTGGGGAGGAAGGACGCACCGGGAACCGGGCGCACCTGCGGGGTGAACAGGGCGGATACCACGAAGCGAAGGGAGACGACCCCGACC
>NZ_JAKRMO010000054.1:0-30726 GCF_022346485.1 Brachybacterium sp. ACRRE
CCCCGATCCCTCCGCCCCCGCCGGCACCGCGGCGCCCGGCGGCGACGGCTCCGCCGGGGACGCCGACTACTCGGCGATCGGCGCGGGCTACCGCACCTACCGCCGGCCGGACCCGCGGATCGCGGAGGCGATCGAGGACGCGCTGGGCACCGCGCGCACCCTGGTGAACGTGGGCGCGGGCGCCGGTTCCTACGAGCCGACGGACCGCGAGGTCACGCCCGTCGAGCCGAGCGCCACCATGCGCGCGCAGCGGCCGTCGGACCTCGCCCCCGCGATCGAGGCGAGCGCCGAGGACCTCCCGTTCGCCGACGGCGCCTTCGACGCGGCGCTCGCCTCCTTCACCGTCCACCAGTGGGGCGACCTCGAGAAGGGGCTGCGCGAGGTGCGGCGCGTGACCGTCGGGCCCGTCGTCGTGCTGAGCTGCGATCCGGCGGCGCTCGACCGGTTCTGGCTGGCCGAGTACGCGCCCGAGGTGATCGCGACCGAGGCCTCCCGCTACCCGGCTCCCGCGCGGATCGCCGAGATCCTGGGCGGCGACGTCGAGGTGCGGGAGCTGCCGATCCCGCGCGGCTGCACCGACGGCTTCGGCGAGGCCTACTTCGGCCGGCCCGAGGCCCTGCTGGATCCGGGCGCCCGCACGGCGAACTCGGCGTGGAGCTTCGTGGACCCGGAGGTCTCCGAGCGCTTCGTGCGCGAGCTGGGCGCGGACCTCGAGTCCGGGGCGTGGGATACGCGGCACGGGCATCTGCGCGACGCGGAGGCGTTCGACGGCTCTCTGCGGCTGATCATCGCGCGGCCCTGAG
Source organism: Brachybacterium sp. ACRRE (assembly GCF_022346485.1). NCBI lineage: Bacteria > Bacillati > Actinomycetota > Actinomycetes > Micrococcales > Dermabacteraceae > Brachybacterium > Brachybacterium sp. ACRRE. Next base: position 804 of record NZ_JAKRMO010000054.1, read on the forward strand.
CGCGTTCAGAAGAGGATCGTGGTGAGCTCGCCGCGCTGGGTGAAGCCGGCGGCCGCGTACGCGCGGCGCGCGGGCTCGTTGAAGTCGTTGACGTAGAGGGAGACCCGCGGGGCGTGGTCCCGGGCCACCAGGCCGACGAGGTCGTGCATGGCCGCGCGGCCGATCCCCTCCCCGCGGCGCTCGGGGTCCACCCAGACGCCGTGGATCTGGGCGACGGGCCCCAGCACGGCGCCCACGTCGGCCTTGAACAGCACCCGCCCGTCGCGCACGACCACGTAGGTGCGGCCCAGCGTGATGAGGTCGCGCACGCGCGAGCGGTAGCCGCGCCCTCCGTCATGCGCGAGGGGGTCGGTGCCGACCTCCTCGCGGAACATGGAGACCGCGGCGGGGAAGACGATCTCCTCCTCCCCGCGCACCGCCCGGCGCAGGCCCGAGGGCGGCAAGGGTCGCGACGGCTCTGCGGTCGCCTCGAGCAGGGGCTGGGACCAGCGCTGCTCGCGGATCTGCCGCCCCCAGACGGGGGCCAGCTGCGCCCACAGCGACGCGACCGCCGAGCGCTCCCCGACGATCGAGCTGCAGCGGCGGGGCCGGGCGGCGAGGTGCTCGGCGAACAGGCCGATCGAGCGGGGGCTCGCGCTCACCGGGGACACGTTCACGCCGTGCCAGAGGAGCCCGTCGGTGCGCCGCTCCTCCCCCGCGATGCTGAACTCCTGGCCGACGCTCAGGCTGTGGCGGATGTCGACGAGCCTCGCGCCCGGCAGGGCGTTGACCAGGGGGTCCGTGAGGACGTGGTCGATCGCGCCCTGCACGCCGGTGGGCCTCAGGGCTCGCAGCCGAGGACCGCGGGAGAACATGGATCCGAGCCTCTCACGGGAACAGGGTGATGGGGTCCACGATGTCCGCATACAGCAGCATGACGGTCATCGCGAGGAAGAGCAGCGCGACCACGTTCGTCAGGGGCAGCAGCCGCGACATGTCGACCGGGCCCGGGTCGGGCCTCCCGCGCCAGCGCGCGATGCGCCGTCGGACCCCTTCGACGAGGGCGCCCGCGACGTGCCCGCCGTCCAGGGGCATGAGCGGGATCAGGTTGAACACGAACAGGGCCATGTTCAGCGAGGCGAGCATCGAGATCAGCGTGGAGACCTTCGCCGTGAGGTCGAAGCGGGGCTGGTCGGCGCTCGCGACCTCCCCCGCGAGCCGGCTCACGCCGACCACGCCGATCGGCCCGTCGGGGTCCCGCTCGCCGTCGCCGAAGGCGGCCTTCGCGACGTCGATGAGCCGCATGGGCAGTGTGACGACGATGCGGGCGGTCCCCTCGAAGGTCTGCCAGACCGTGCCCGGCACCTCGAGCGGGGACTGCCGCTGCAGCTCCTGACCGGGGCCGACGCCCAGGAAGCCGACCTTCTCGGTGACCACGTCGCCGTGCGCGTCGGTCTTCGCGCTGCCGTCCTCCGCGATCACGGGGCGCTCGTCGAGGATCGGTGTCGCGTGCAGGGTGAGCCGCTCCCCGTCGCGCTCGACGACCACGTCGATCTCGCGGTCGCCGGCGCCGCGCACGGCGCTCGTGACGTCGGCCCACTGATCGATCGCGTGCCCGTCGATCTCGAGCAGCCGGTCGCCGGGCTCGATCCCCGCGGCGAGGGCGGGGGCCTCGGGATGACCCGTGCAGGAGGTGCCCTCGGGGGCGTCGGCCGGGAGCACGCAGCGGGAGACGGTCTCGACGGTCGTCGAGGACGCCGGCAGGCCGATACCGCACACGAGCACACCGAGCAGCACCGCGCTGATCAGGAGGTTCATCGTCGGCCCGCCGAGCATGACGACGAGCTTGCGCGGCACGGTGAGCGCGGAGAACGTGCGATGGGACTCGGCCGGATCGTACTGCTCGGCCTCCCACTCGCGGGCGTCCTGCGCCATCTGCTGGAACAGGCCCGTGGAGTCCTCGCGGATCGTCCCCGGGGCGTCGTCGCGGCGCGGCGGATACATGCCGATCATGCGGATGTACCCGCCCAGCGGGATCGCCTTGACGCCGTACTCGGTCTCGCCGCGGCGACGGGAGAGGATCGTCGGCCCGAAGCCGATCATGTACTGGGTGACGCGCACCCCGAACGCCTTGGCGGGGATCAGGTGCCCCAGCTCGTGCAGGGCGATCGAGACCGCGATGCCCAGGGCCACGGCCAGCACCCCGAGCGCGTACAGGAGGACGGTCATGGGCGGGGGCGCCCGCTCGCGGCGGGTGCGTTCCGGGGGTCCCCGGATGCGGCCGACGGGGTCCGGACGGGCAGGATCACGGCACGGAGGCCATGAGGTCGGCGACGTGGTCGAGGTACACGTCCACCACGGCCTCCTGGTAGCCGTCCTCGCCCTTGCGGCGGCGGAAGGCCGCGCGGCGCACGTCGTCCACGCTCATCGGCAGGCCCTCGGTGAAGTAGGCGATGAGCTGGTCGCACAGGGCGTCGACGTCGGTGCGGTCGTAGGAGCGCTCACCGTGGGCGCCGGGGGCGAACCGCTCCCCGGCGGGGCGCTCGAGGCGGTCCTTGAGGGTCTCGGCGCGCTCAGTGAGGCGCGAGATCCACTGCTCCTCGCCCTGGCGGGCGATGGCGTCGTCGCGCTGCTGGAGGGCGAAGGCGTCCGAGAGCCGGTCCAGGGCCTCGTCGACGGTGCGCATGTCGTAGCCGCCGCGGAGGGTGCCGAAGCTCGCGGACGTGACGTCGGCGCTGTCGAAGCCGGAGCCGCCGTGCTCGTAGGCGGTGCGGGCGCGCGCGAGGAAGTCGTCCACCTCATGCGGGTCGTAGCCGACGCTGAAGCGGGAGACGCGCTCGAACGATGTGCTCACGGGGCAGTTCCTTCCAGGGGTCGATGCCGCTCCCCCACTGTACCGAGCGGGCGGGGCGGGGAGCTGATGCCGCGCCGGGCGGGACGCGCCGGGTGGGGCGCGCCGCTCAGCCCACGGTCTCGGGAGCGTCCTCGAGCACGGTGCCCTCGTCGTCCTCGGGACGGGAGGCGATGGCCTCGACGCGGGCGACGCGCGCCTCGCGGTCGGCGCGGTGCGTGTCGGACTCGATGACGGTCGCAGCGAGCTGGCCGCAGGCGCCGTCGATGTCGGAGCCGCGGGTGTCGCGGATCGTGGTGCGGATGCCGTTGTCGCGCAGGGTCTCCACGAAGCGCTTCTCCACCATCGGGTCCGAGGCGGTCCACTTCGAGCCCTTGACGGGGTTCAGGGGGATCGGGTTCACGTGCACCCAGTGCCGCCCGCCCTTGTCGATCAGGCGGTCGGCGAGCAGCTGGGCGCGGTGCTCCTGGTCGTTGATGTCGCGGATCAGCGCGTACTCGATGCTCACACGACGGCCGGTGGCCTCGAAGTACTCGTGGGCGGCGCTGAGGATCTCGTCGACGTCGAAGCGGGTGTTGATCGGGACGAGTTCGTCGCGCAGGGCGTCGTCCGGAGCGTGCAGGGAGACCGCGAGGGTCACCGGGATCTCCTCCTTGACGAGCTTGCGCACCGCCGGGGCGAGGCCCACGGTCGAGACGGTGATGTTGCGGGCGCTCATCCCGAAGCCCTCGGGGGCCGGGGCGTTCAGGCGCTTGCAGACGGTCGCGACCGGCCGGTAGTTCGCGAGCGGCTCGCCCATGCCCATGAACACGATGTTGCTCACCCGGCCGGTGCCGCCGGGGACGTCGCCCGCGGCGAGCTTCCCGTTGGCGATCCGCACCTGCTCGAGGATCTCGGCGGTCGAGAGGTTGCGGCTCAGCCCCATCTGCCCGGTCGCGCAGAACGGGCAGTTCATGCCGCAGCCCGCCTCCGAGGAGATGCACAGGGTGGTGCGGCCCGTGTAGCGCATGAGCACGGACTCCACGAGGGAGCCGTCGAACAGTCGCCAGAGCATCTTCTGGGTGGCGCCGTTGTCGGCGCTCTGCATCGAGACGAGCGTGAGCAGCTGCGGGAAGAAGCGGGCGACGAGCTCCTCGCGGCGGTCCTTGGGCAGGTCCGTCATCGCCTCGGGGTCGACGGTCGCGTGCTCGAAGTAGTGCACGGACAGCTGCTTGGCCCGGAAGCCCGGAAGGCCCATCTCCTCGACGGCCGCGATGCGCTCGTCCATGGTCAGGTCCGCGAGGTGGGCCGGCGGCTTGCCGCGCCGGGTGGGGCGCAGCTGCAGCTGACCGGGGGCGAGGGCGATCTTCTCGCCCGGGACCGCCTCGCGGGAGAGGTCGGGCAGGCTCGCCCCGTCGGCCGACGGGCCCGCGTCGCGGGCGCCGGGGGCGGGCACGGCGGGATCGGGAAGGTCGTGCGTCATACCAGCACCTCCAGGAGGATGAACGTGGCGGGGGCCGCCAGCAGGATCGAGTCGATGCGATCCAGGACGCCCCCGTGGCCGGGCAGCAGGTGCCCCATGTCCTTGATGCCGAGGTCCCTCTTGAGCAGGGACTCGGCGAGATCGCCGCAGGTCGAGATGATCACCAGCACCGGGCCGATGACCAGGCCCGTCCACCAGGGCGCGGTGTCCGCGAACACCAGGAAGACGACGGCCGCCGCGGTGCCCAGCACCAGCGAGCCGAAGAATCCCTCCCAGCTCTTCTTGGGGCTGATCGACGGGGCCATCGGATGCCGCCCCAGCAGCACCCCGGCGATGAAGCCGCCGGTGTCGTTGGCGACGGGCACGAGGAACGCGAGCAGCACGAGCAGGGCGCCGTCGGGCCGATCGAAGAGCAGGAGCGCGAAGCAGCCCAGGAAGGGCACCCAGGCGATCGTGAACACGCCCGCGGCGACGTCGCGCAGGGCGACGGTGCCCATCGACTCGGTGACGCGCCAGAGGATCAGCACGCACACGGCCAGCGCCGTCGCGATCACCAGGCCGTCCAGGCGGAAGACCTCGGTGGTGACGACCATGCCGACCACGCCCACGAGCACGGGCATCACGGGCACCCGCATGCCCCCGGCGGCGAGCGCGCGGGTCAGCTCGAGGACGGCGAGGACCAGGGCGAGCGCGATGAAGGCGGGGAAGACGACGGGGACGGCGAACAGGCACACCAGCAGCACGGCCACGAGGCCGATGCCGACGGGGATCGCCGCGCGCAGGTCGCGGCCAGGCCCGCGCCGCTTGGCCGCCGGGGCCTCGGCCTCGGGCCGGGTCCCGTCCTCGGGCGCACCCGGCACCGCCCCGTCCGGGAGGGACGGGGCGGTGCGATCGGGTGCTGCGGGGACCACGGCGCGGACGAGCGGGCGGAGGGAGCGCGAGCGCTCAGACCGTGGCCAGCTCGGTCTCCTTGGCCGCGAGGGCCTCGTCGACCTGCTCGATGTACTTCTTGGTGAGCGCCTCGAGGTCCTTCTCAGCGCGCGAGCCCTCGTCCTCGCCGACCTCCTTGTCCTTGACCAGCTTCTCGATGGCCTTCTTGGCGGTGCCGCGGCTGGCTCGCACGGCCACGCGGCCGTCCTCCGCCTTGGACTTGGCCTGCTTGATGTAGTCCTTGCGGCGCTCCTCGGTGAGGGCCGGCAGGACGATGCGCAGGTTGTCGCCGTTGTTCGTGGGGTTCACGCCCAGATCGGAGTCGCGCAGAGCGCTCTCGACGGCCCCCGTGGAGGACTTGTCGTAGGGGGTGACGATGACCGTGCGGGCCTCGGGGAACTGCAGGGAGGCCAGCTGGTTCAGCGGGGTCGGTGCGCCGTAGTACTCCACGGTGATGCCCTGGAACATGGCGGCGTTCGCACGACCGGTGCGGATCGTGGAGAAGTCCTCCTTGGTGACCTCGATCGTCTTGGTCATCTTGGTCTCGGCGTCCTTCAGGACGCCGGGGATGTCATCGCTCACGTCGCGCTCCTCGCTGCTCATCTCGTGGCTCAGGTCGTGGTGGCACCGGCTCCGTGCGCCGGCACCGCGGTCCATTCTCCCCCATCGCTCCCCGTCGTGCGCGACCGGCGGCGGTCGGGCGGCGCGGGGAAGGGCCGACGGGGCCGGATCGGACGGCGTCCGCCCCGCCTCGTGGGCTCAGTCGCCGGTGACGAGGGTGCCGATGCGGTCGCCCACCATGGCCCGGGTGATGCTGCCGGGGGTGTCCAGGCCGAACACCATCATCTGCTGGGCGTTGTCCATGCAGAGGCTGAAGGCCGTGGCGTCCACGACCTTGAGGCCGCGCTGCAGGGCGTCGCCGTAGGTGATCTGCTCGATCTTCTCGGCCGTCGGGTCCTTGTGCGGGTCGGCGGTGTAGACGCCGTCCACGCCGTTCTTGGCCATCAGCACCTCCTGGCAGCCGATCTCCAGGGCGCGCTGCACGGCGACCGTGTCGGTCGAGAAGTACGGCATGCCCGCGCCCGCGCCGAAGATGACCACGCGACCCTTCTCGAGGTGGCGCACGGCGCGCAGCGGCAGGTAGGGCTCGGCGACCTGGCCCATCGCGATGGCCGTCTGCACGCGCGTGGAGACGCCCTTCTGCTCGAGGAAGTCCTGGAGCGCGAGGCTGTTCATGACCGTGCCGAGCATGCCCATGTAGTCGGCGCGGCGGCGGTCCATGCCGCGCTGCGAGAGCTCGGCGCCGCGGAAGAAGTTGCCCCCGCCCACGACGACGGCGCATTCGACGCCCTGCGCGACGCCCTCGGCGATCTCGCCGGCGATGCGGGAGACGACATCCGGGTCCACGCCCACGGTGCCGCCGCCGAAGGCTTCGCCCGAGAGCTTGAGGAGGACGCGGCGACCGCCCTCCTTCTTCGGGAGAACCGGGATCTGGGAGGTGACGGACGCCTGGGTCATGGAAGGTCCTTCCGGTCGAGGTCTCGGGCGATGATACCGGCGCACGGGGCGGCGGACCCCATGGATCGGCGCGGACGTGATCACGTCCGCACGCGTGACGGCGGAGGGCCCCGCATCCGTGGCGGATGCGGGGCCCTGCCGTGGGCGGGCGCGGCGCGGGCGCGGGGCCCGGGCGCTCGTCAGATGCGCGGGATCAGTTGCCGACGCGGAAGCGGACGAAGCCCGTCAGGGTGCCGCCGGCGCCCTCGAGGACCTTGCCCACGGTCTGCTTGGGATCCTTGGCGAACGCCTGGTCGAGCAGGACGTTCTCCTTGAAGTAGCCGTTGAGGCGCCCCTCGATGATCTTCGGGATGGCCTTCTCGGGCTTGTTCTCGTTCTTCGCGGTCTCCTCGGCGATGCGGCGCTCGTCGGCGACGATCTCCGCGGGCACCTCGTCGCGCGTGAGGTACGCGGGCGAGTAGGCGGCGATGTGCATCGCCACGTCGCGCGCGACCTCGGCGCCGGCCTCGTCGGTGGCGACGAGCACGCCGACCTGCGGGGGCAGGTCCTTGTTCGTGCGGTGCATGTACGAGGTGACGACCTCGCCCTTCACGCGGCCGATGCGGCGCACGACGATCTTCTCGCCCATGGTCGCGGCGGCGCTGGTGAGGGCCTCGCCGAAGGAGGTCTCGGCGAGCTGCTCGGGGTCGGTCGCGCCGGACTCGACGGCCGCGGCCACGGCCTCGTCGCCCAGGGCGACGAACTTGTCGTTCTTGGCGACGAAGTCGGTCTCGGAGTTGAGCTCCACGAGGGTGCCCTCCTGGCCGCCCTCGGCGTCGCGGATGTCCGCGGCGATGAGGCCCTCGGAGGCGCTGCGGCCCTCGCGCTTGGCGATGCCCTTGAGACCCTTGACGCGGATCAGCTCGACGGCCTTGGCCTTGTCGCCCTCGGCCTCGTCGAGTGCCTTCTTGACGTCGAGCATCCCGGCGCCGGTGGACTCCCGGATCTCCTTGATGTCAGCAGCCGTGTAGTTCGCCATGTGTTCCTTCTTCCTGGTGGGAGAGGTCGTGCGGGGAGGTGGGGAGGAGCCCCCGGGCGGGGTGCGCCGCGAAGGACGCACCCCGCCCGGGGAGCGCGCTCACTCGGAGGGCTCGGTCTGGACCTCGGTCTCGCCGGCGGACGCCTTGGCGTCCTCCTCGGCACCGAGGACCTCGGAGGCCTCGACGTCGGAGGCATCGGCGGTGGGGACCTCGGGGGTCTCCTCGACGGCCTTCTCCTCGGCCGCGGCGGCCTTCTGCTCCTCGAGGTTCTTCTCGGCACCGGCGACGCCCTCGGCCTCGGCGGTGACGGACTCCTCGGCGGGGGCGCCGTCCTGCTGGACCTCGGACTGCTTGAGCAGCTCCTGCTCCCACTCGGCGAGCGGCTCGGCGTCGACCGCCGAGACGTTCTTCTCGCCCTTCTCCGACTTCGCGTGGCGGTCCTGGAGGCCCGCGGCGACGGCGTCGGCCACGACGCGGGTCAGCAGGGCGACGGAGCGGATCGCGTCGTCGTTGCCCGGGATCGGGTAGGTGATCTCGTCGGGGTCGCAGTTGGTGTCGAGGATCGCGACGACCGGGATGTTGAGCTTCTGGGCCTCGTCGACGGCGAGGTGCTCCTTGTTGGTGTCCACGATCCAGACGGCGCTCGGGGTGCGGCCCATGTCGCGGATGCCGCCCAGGGTCTTCTCGAGCTTGTCCTTCTCGCGGCGCATCATCAGCAGCTCCTTCTTGGTGCGGCCGGAGGAGGCCACATCGTCGAAGTCGATCTGCTCGAGCTCCTTGAGGCGGTTCACGCGCTGCGAGACCGTCTGCAGGTTGGTGAGCATGCCGCCGAGCCAGCGCTGGTTCACGTAGGGCATGCCCACGCGGGTGGCCTGCTCGCGGATGGACTCCTGCGCCTGCTTCTTCGTGCCGACGAACAGGATGGTGCCGCCGTGGGCGACGGTCGCGCGGACGAACTCGTACGCCTTGTCGATGTAGGTCAGCGTCTGCATCAGGTCGACGATGTAGATGCCGTTGCGCTCGGCGAACACGAAGCGCTTCACCTTCGGGTTCCAGCGACGGGTCTGGTGTCCGAAGTGGACGCCGCTCTCGAGGAGCTGGCGCATGGTGACGACTGCCATGGTCTGTCTCTTTCCCGGCCCTGGGCTCGCGCGGCGCACCGTGGCGGCGTCCGCGGTCCTCGCGCAGGACCTGCATTCTCGGTTCTCCCCTGCCGCCGGACGGCGCAGGGCCTGGTGCCCGGCCCTCCGACCTCCCCGGATCCCTCCCCGCCGGGAGGCGGGGACGCGGATCGCGAGGACCGACGACCGGATGGACCATGCGGGCACGCGAAGTCGCCCGGACATGCCGGACGCTGTCGTCAGTCTAGCCGACCGCGGTGCCCGCAGGCACCCTCCGGGGAGCGCCGTGCATCACGCGCGCACGTGCGTTCATCCCGCCGATCCTCCCCATGCCCCGGTTGTCCACCGTCGGGCCCCGGGGCCGACGGGACGGCGCGTGCGGCGCGAGGATCCGGGCATGGCTCCTCACCCGACCCGCCGTGCTCATGGTGCGCACCCCACTCGCTCCGCGCCCGGCGCGCACGCCGCGCGGACCGCGCACCGTCCGGGTGCCCCTCGGGACGCCCACGTCCCCTGCGGCGCTGTGCGCCTCCTGGTCGCGCTGATGGGCCTGGTGCTGGTCGCCGCACTGCAGATGACGGTTCCCGCGCACGGGGATCCCGGGGCTCCCGGGGACACCGCGGGCGGCGACGAGGCCGGTGCGCCCTTCCCAGCGCAGGCCCGCTGGGAGTGGCCGATGGCTCCCCCGCATCGGATCATCGCCCCGTTCGTCGCGCCCGAGCACCGCTACGGGCCGGGCCACCGGGGCGTGGACATCCTCGCGAGCGGCACCGAGGTGCGGGCCGTCGAGGACGGGACGGTCCGCTTCGCCGGCTCCGTGGCCGGTCGGGGCGTGGTCTCGATCCTGCACGCCGACGGGCTGCTCTCGACCTACGAGCCGGTGACGGCGGACGTGGCGGCGGGTGATCGGGTGCGCGCCGGCCAGGTGATCGGCGAGCTCCAGGAGGGCGGGGACGGCGGCCCGGGAGACGGCGAGGGGGCGAGCCACTGCGCGCAGGCGTGCCTGCATCTCGGGGCTCGACGCGGGGGCGCGGACTACGTGGATCCCGAGCCGCTGCTGCGCGGGGCCGAGCCGAGTGTGCTGCTGCCCCTGGAGGCGGCAGGGACGGCGCTCGCCCTGCTCGTTCGGCGCGCGGGCTGAGGGCCGGCGGTCAGGCGCGCGGGTGCGCCTGGTCCAGGGTGCTGCGCAGGCGCTCGGCGCTGACGTGGGTGTAGATCTGCGTGGTGCCCAGCGAGGAGTGGCCCAGGAAGTCCTGGACGCTGCGCAGGTCCGCGCCGCCCTCCACGAGGTGCGTGGCGGCGGTGTGGCGCAGCGTGTGCGGGCTGATGTGGCGGCGGATCCCCGCCTCCTGGGCGTGGCGGTCCACGAGGGTGCGCACCGCGCGGTCGCCGAGGCGCCCGCCGCGGGACCCCAGGAACAGCGCCTCGCCCGAGCCCCCGGTGGCGAGCACCGGGCGGCCCGTGCCGGTCCACTCCTCGATCGCGCGGATCGCGGGGAGGCCGACGGGCACGATGCGCTCCTTGGAGCCCTTGCCGAGGACGCGCACGGTGCGCTCCGCGTGGTCGATCGAGCGCAGGTCGAGGGCGACGAGCTCGGAGACGCGCAGGCCCGAGGAGTAGAGCAGCTCGAGCACCGCCGCGTCGCGCCGGCGCAGCGCCTCGTCGATCTCGCGGCGGGAGTCGTCTGCGATCTGGCCGTCGATGCTCCGGCCGTCTGGGCTCCGTCCCGACCGCTCCCCGCGCCCCGTGCCGTGCGCGCCGCCTGCGGGGCGAGGCGGGGCGGTCCCGTGCTCGGCCGCTTCGAGCAGTTCCTCCGTCTGGCCCTGGCTGAGCACGGCGGGCAGATGGCGACCCCGCTTGGGAGCCTTGAGCCGGCCGCCGATGTCCTGAGGGATCCGTCCGGTGCGCGCGAGCCACGTGGTGAAGGTGCGCGCGGCCGCGGCCGCCCGGGCGAGGGACGAGGAGGCGAGACCGGCCTCGGCACGGGCGCCGAGCCAGGAGCGCAGGGCCGTCACGTCGAGATCGGCGAGCTCGATGCGCTCGACCTCGTGCAGATGCACGAGCAGGCTGCGCGCCTCGCGGGAGTAGGCGGCGACCGTGTGCTCGGAGCGTCCGCGCTCGAAGCGCAGGTGCTCGGCGAAGGCGTCGAGCACCTGATCGTCCTCCGCGGCGCGCACCGCTCCCCCGTCGCGTGCAGTGCTCCCGGTGGCCATGGGCCCAGTGTGGCACCGCGCCGGCGACGGAGCCGGGCGGCGCGCAGTCCGCGAGGGCGCATCGCCGGGCCGTTCGCTCGCTCAGCGCCGGCCCACCTTCTCCCCGGTGATGCGCACGTGACCGAGGGCGTCGAGCCTCCCCAGGGCCGCCATCACCTCGCTCTCGCGGCGGCCGACCTCGCTCGCGAGGCGGTCGATCGTGATGCGCGAGCGCGGTGGGACGGCGTCCAGCACGTGCCGGTCGGCGGGGTCGAGGAGGTCCAGCTCGTCCTGCTGGGCGAAGGAGGAGTCGCCGGCCGGTGCCGAGTGCGGCAGCAGTTCGCGGATCTCCTGCGCCTCGGTGACCAGGACGGCCTGCCCGTCGCGCACCAGCCGATGGCAGCCGGCGGAGGCGGCCGAGGTGATCGGCCCGGGCACCGCCGCGACGGTGCGCGGCGGTGTGATCGTCCCGGCGTGCCGCGCGGTGGAGAGCGCGCCGGAGCGCCAGGCCGCCTCGACGACCACCACGATGCGCGCGAGCGCCGCGATCAGCCGGTTGCGGGCGAGGAACCTCCATCGCGTGGGCGCCGTCCCCGGCGGTGCCTCGCTCAGCAGCACGTGGCGCTCGCGGATGGCGCGCAGCAGCTGGTCGTTCCCCCTGGGGTACAGCCGGTCGAGACCTCCGGCGAGGACGGCGATCGTGGGTCCGCCGGCGGCGAGCGCCCCGCGGTGCGCGGCGGCGTCGATGCCGTAGGCCCCGCCCGAGAGCACCGTCGATCCCTCCGCGGCGAGCTGCGCGGCCATCGATGAGGCGCAGTCCTCGCCGTACGGGGTGGAGGCGCGGGAGCCGACCATCGCGATCGCCCGCTCGTCGGCGAGCCGTGCCGGATCCCCGGGGCCGTGGGCCCACAGGCAGAACGGGGCGGCGGGGCCGAGGTCGTCGAGGCCCGCGGGCCATTGCGCGTCCCCGGGCACGATCACGCGCATTCCCTGGCCGGCGGCCCGATCCAGGACGGACCGCGCATCGATCCTCCCCTCGCGCTCCTTCCAGCGCGAGAGTCCGGCCGCGGCGGCGGCGCGACGATCCATGCGCTGCGCACGCGGCGCGGTGGGGTCGTGGACCGGCAGGATGCGCAGGGCGTGCTCGACCGCGTCGAGATCTCCTCGGGCGAGGATCTCGAGTCCCTCGCGCACGCCGTGGACCGTGCAGGTGGAGTGTGCGACATCGTCGGAGGGCTCCGCGAGCAGCGACCAGGTGATGCGGGCCATGCGATCCGCCGACGACGCCGCGTCCGACGTGCCTCGTGCGTCCGACGCGAGTCGTTCGTGCGCCTGCGCACTCTCCTCGCACGCGCTGTCCCGGGGGCCCGCCGCGGTCATCACAGGTCCTTCCCGCGCAGGGTGAGCGCCAGGCCCACGTGGTCGGTGTCGGGGCGCGCGCTGCCGTCGAGGTCGGCGAGGGTCCAGGCGACGCGCAGCACGCGGTCGTGGCCGCGCAGGGTCAGGCGGCCGTGCGACAGGGCGCGCTGGAGCATGGCCGCGGCGCGCTCGTCGGCGCTGTACGTGCGCCGCAGCTCGGGGCCGGGGATCTGGGAGTTCAGGTGCCAGGGCTCGTCGGCGAAGCGCGCCGCCTGGCTCTGACGGGCGCGGGCGACGCGCCGGGCGATCTCCGCGCTGGACTCGGAGGCGCCGGCGTCCCGTCGCATCGGGTCGACCGGCCCCACGTCCACGCGCATGTCGATCCGGTCCAGCACCGGGCCGGAGATCTTCCGGAGATAGCTGCGGCGCTGCATGGGGGTGCACGTGCAGCGGGTGCCCTTCCCCCACGACAGCCCGCAGGGGCACGGGTTGGCGGCGAGCACGAGCTGGAAGCGCGCGGGATAGCGGGTGACGCTCAGCGCGCGGTGCAGGGTGATGTCGCCCGTTTCGAGGGGCTCGCGCAGCGCCTCGAGCACGCGGGAGTTGAACTCGGGGGCCTCGTCGAGGAACAGCACCCCGGCATGGGCGCGGGAGACCGCGCCGGGGCGGGCGATGCCGCTGCCGCCGCCGATCACGCTCGGCGCGCTCGCGGTGTGGTGCGGGCTCTCGAAGGGGGCGGTGCGGATCAGGCCGCCTCCGGCGTCGAAGCTCCGGTCCAGGGAGCGGATCGCGCTGACGGCGATCGCGTCCTCGTCCTCGAGGGCGGGCAGGATCCCGGAGATCCGCGAGGCGATCATCGTCTTCCCCGTGCCCGGAGGCCCCTGCAGCATCAGGTGGTGCCCGCCGGCGGCGGCGACCTCGGCGGCACGGCGCGCCTGGGCCTGACCGATGACGTCGGCGAAGTCGAGGCCTGGGCGGCGCGCACCGGCCTCCGCACGGGATGCGGGAGGTCTGCGCGGCGCGAGGGTCTTCTGGGCGGGAGGGTTCAGCGGCGCCCGGCATCCGTGGTGGCGCATGACCTGGCCCAGGTCCACCGCGGAGAACACTTCGATGCCCTCCACGAGGCGTGCCTCGCGCGCGTTCTGCTCGGGGACGACGGCGCGGCGCACGCCCGCCGCGCGCGCGGCGATCAGCGCGGGCAGCACTCCCGGGATCGGGCGCAGCGTCGCGTCCAGACCGAGCTCGCCGAGGTGGACGACGTCCGCCACCGCCTCCGGGTCCAGCGTGCCCTGGGCGGCGAGGATCGCGACGGCGATCCCGAGGTCGAACCCCGAGCCCACCTTGTGGATGAACGCGGGACTCAGATTCACGGTGATCCGGCGCTGGGCGAGCGGGGTGCCGATGGCACCCGCGGCCGCGCGCACCCGCTCGCGCGCCTGGAGGGTGGTCGAGTCCGGAAGGCCGACCAGCGAGAACGCGGGCAGCCCGGTGGCGACGTCGGCCTCGACCTCGACGAGGGTCCCGGTGACGCCGCGCAGCCCGACGGCGCCCGTCCTCGCGCCCCGGCGCGTGGTCACGGCGCTCATGACACGGACCGCAGGTGCTCGATCTCGCAGCCGCCCGCGCCCAGCACGTGCACGGCGACCACGTCGATCCGCACCTCGTGGTGCCGCGGGGCATGCTCCATGAGGTACGCGCCGGCGAGCGCTCGCAGGCGTCGCATCTTCAACGGGGTGACGGCCGCCTGCGGGACACCCGTCACCAGGGTGCGGCGCGTCTTGACCTCGACGAACACGAGGGTGGTTCCCTCGAGGGCGACGATGTCGATCTCGCCGGCGCGGAAGCGGGCGTTGCGCTCCACGATCTGCCAGCCGACCTCGGCGAGGTGGTCGGCGACGACCTGCTCGCCGATCCTCCCGAGCTCGAGGGCGCTGAGCCTGGCCAGCGGGACGGCGGCGGGGAACGGGATGGGTGCGGGTCGACGTGTCATGCCCTCACCCTGGCGCTCGCGCACGCCTCGCGCGCGGCCGGGGTCGCCGTTGTGGATGACGGTGCACTGGGGAGGAACGGAGGGCGACCCGCGGCCGGCCGACGGGATCGGCCCGTCCGTCGCCCCAGGGGATCAGGGATCAGGGACCAGGGATCAGGGAAGCGCGATGTCGGGCTTCGCGAGCTCCTCGATGTTGACGTCCTTGAAGGTCACCACGCGCACGGAGCGGACGAAGCGGCTCGAGCGGTAGATGTCCCAGACCCAGACGTCGGCCAGGGTGAGCTCGTAGAAGACCTCGCCGCCGGCGGTGCGGACCTGCATGTCGACCTGGTTGCACAGGTAGAAGCGGCGCTCGGTCTCGACGACGTAGGTGAACAGCCCCACCACGTCGCGGTACTCCCGGATGAGCTGCAGCTCCATGTCGGACTCGTAGCTCTCGAGGTCCTGCGTGCTCACGGCTGCGCCTCCTTCGGGATCCGGGGACGGGGCTGCTCGCCCGCGTCCGACCACAGTACGCCAGGGACGCCCGGCGTCTCCTGGACGTTCGCGGCCCCGCTCACGGGGAGTCCCAGGTTCCAGGACCTGCGGTGCTGGGCGTGGGCTCCGCGGGTCCGCAGCGCCTCGCGGTGCGCCGCCGATCCGTACCCCTGGTTGCCCGCCCAGCCGTAGTGGGGCGCGAGGGCGTCGAGGTCGACCATGTGCGCGTCGCGCGCGACCTTCGCGAGCACACTCGCCGCGGCGACGCTCATGCAGTCGCGGTCGGCCTTCACGCGCAGGTGCACCGAGGGCAGGGGATGTCCGGCCTCCCACCCGTCGGCCGATCCGGGTCCCTGTGCGGCGAGGGCCGGGGTGATGACGTCGGCGTCGCCGTCCATGAGCACGATGTCCGCGGCGACGCCGAGCCCGGCGATCGCGCGGCCCGCGGCGAGGCTCAGCGCGGCGAGGATGCCGCGGGCGTCGATCTCCTCGGGGCTCGCCCACCCAAGGGCGTGGGCGTGGGCGACCTCCCGGAGGGGGCCGACGAGGGCCTCGCGGCGGCGGGCGGTGAGGGCCTTGGAGTCGCGGACGCCCTCGGGCAGGGCGTGCTCCGGGCCGTCGGCTCCGATGAGCACCGCGAAGGCCCCGACGACCACCGGGCCCGCGAGCGCGCCGCGGCCCACCTCGTCCACCCCCGCGATGACGACGGGGCGCGCGGGGTCGGCGGCTGCGTCGCCGTGCGGCGCGGGGTGCGCGGCATCGGCATGCGCGAGCGCGAGGGCGATCTCGGTGTCCCAGGTCGGGGCCGACGCGCGGCGCCGACCAGCAGTCGAGGACGCGGGCGCGGTCACGGGCGCCCTCAGGAGGGGTCGGGGACCGAGGCGAAGGCGTCGCGCCCGTCGCCCAGTCCGGTCCAGCGGCTCACGGGCCAGAAGATCGCGACCGCGCGGCCGGTGACGTCGTCCTCGTCGACGTAGGGCTCCTCGCCCTGCGAGTAGTGGTACGAGGAGTCCGCGGAGTCGAAGCGGTTGTCGCCCATGACCCAGAGCTTGTCCGCCGGGACCGTCACGTCGAAGGAGGTCTGACAGGCGGGGGTCTCGGGGTTGATGTACGGCTCGTCGAGGGTCTTGCCGTTCACAGAGAGATCTCCGCCCTCGACGCACTGCACGTGATCACCCGGAAGGCCGATCAGGCGCTTGACCAGGTGGTTCTGCGAGGGATCGGGGGCCAGGCCCACCCAGCTGAGCACCGTGAGCAGGCGGTAGCGGGAGGACTGGTCCGTCCCCGTCTCGCTCTGCATCCAGTTCTGGGTGTCCTCGAAGACGACGACGTCGCCGCGATGGAGGTCGAAGACCCCGGGGCTCAGCTTCGAGACCAGAATCTTGTCGTTCTGGACGAGCGTCGGGTTCATCGAGTCCGAGGGGATGAAGAACGGCTGGATGAGGAAGGTCTTGACGAGCACGGCGATGATCAGCGCGACCAGCATGGTCACCGCGTAGTCGAGCCAGCTCCCGCGGTATCCGCGACGCCGTGCGGCGCGTGCGCCCCCGCTCCGGCCGGGCTGGGGCCGCTGCCCCGGGCCGTCGGCGCTCGCGCCCTCCGACGACTGGTCGCGGACGGTCGCGTCCTCGGGATCGTGGTCCCCGGGGGTCGGCGCCTTCTCGTTCATCGCGCTGATCCTATCGGTCGAGTCGGCCCGCTCTTCCCAGGGGCCAGACAATGCGACTGGCCTCACCGATCACGCGATCGGTCGGGATCATGCCCCCGCCGGGCGATCCGAGCAGGAAGCGGGAATCCGTGGAGTCCGCACGGTTGTCGCCGAGGACGAACATGCGTCCCTCGGGGACCTCGAGGTCGAAGCGGACCGTGGTGGTGTCGGTGCCGGGCGCGAGGTAGGGCTCCTCGAGCCTCTCGCCGTTCAGCACGAGGTGCCCGCCGTCGTCGCAGCAGCGGATGCTGTCGCCGCCCACGGCCACCACGCGCTTGACCCAGTAGCGCGAGATCGCGCCGTCCTTCGGGAAGTAGCCCGAGCCGTCGAAGACGACCAGCTCGCCGCGATGCACCGCCGTGCCGCCGGTGCGGTCGGCGAGGATCACGTCGCCCGAGCGGAGCGTCGGCTCCATCGATCCGCTGGGCACCCGGAACGGCGCGGCGACGAACTGGCGCACACCGAACGCGACGACCAGCAGCAGGACGACGCACGCGGCGGCGGCCACCAGGAGTGGCCGCCGCCGCGTGGACGAGGTGCTGGGCACGCTCAGGAGTGCTCGCGCTTCTCCTTGATGCGGGCCTTCTTGCCCGTGAGGTTGCGCAGGTAGTACAGCTTCGCGCGGCGGACGTCACCGCGGGTGACGACCTCGATCTTGTCGATCGTGGGGGCGTGGACGGGGAACACGCGCTCCACGCCGACGCCGAAGGACACCTTGCGCACGCGGAAGGTCTCGCGGATGCCGTCGCCCTGACGGGCGATGACGTAGCCCTGGAAGACCTGCACGCGGGAGCGGTTGCCCTCGACGACCTTCACGTGGACCTTGATGTTGTCGCCGGCGCGGAAATCGGGGACGTCGTCCCGCAGCTGCGCCTGATCGATCGCATCGAGCTTCTGCATCGTTCTCTCCTGCCGTTCGCCCCAGGTCGGACGGGGTTCTCGAAAGGGGGCTGAGCCCCTGCATGGTGAACCGTGGGTTCCGGTGCGGCGCCGCTCGCGAGGAGTCGCGCCGCTCCGTGGTGCTGGGCCTCTGGCCGCGTTTCCGACGCGACGGATCTGCCCGGCCGCTTGCCGCATCGCTCCCCTGGGGCAGAGCGGTGCGCGGCATGCACACAGCGGGTCATTCTGCCAGCAGCGCGAGCGCCCCGGCAATCCGGTCCGGCGCAGATCACGCCGGGCCGGCGGGACGGGCGGCGGGAGGAGGTCAGCCGCGGGCGTCCCAGAGGTCGGGGCGACGCTCCCGCGTGCGCTCGGCGGAGCGCTCGGCGCGCCAGGCCGCGATCCGCCCGTGATCCCCGGAGAGCAGGATCTCGGGGGCCTCGCGCACGGCGCCGGACGGGTCCGTCCAGCGCGCCGGCCGCGTGTACAGGGGGTATTCGAGCATCCCGTCGGAATGGGACTCCTCGACCAGCGACGCCGCATTCCCGACGACCCCGGGGATCAGGCGCACGATCGCCTCGGTGAGGGCGAGCACGGCGACCTCTCCCCCGTTCAGCACGTAGTCGCCGAGGGAGGCCAGGGCGACCTCGTGGCCCTCGTCGGCCAGGTGCTCGTAGACCCGCTCGTCGATGCCCTCGTAGCGCCCGCACGCGAAGACGATCCACTCGCGCGCGGACCACTCCTGGGCGAGGTCCTGCCGGAACACCCGCCCCGCGGGATTCGGGAAGACGATGAGCGGACGGGCGTCGGCCCCGAGCTCGGCGCGGCCCGCGGCGAGCACGGCGGCGAAGGCCTCGGCCCAGGGCTCGGGCTTCATGACCATGCCGGCGCCCCCGCCGAGCGGCGAGTCGTCGACGGTGCGATGGCGGTCGTGGGTCCAGGTCCGCAGGTCGTGACGGTGCACGGAGATCAGGCCGTCGCGCGCCGCCTTCCCGATGAGGGAGAGGTCGAGGGCCTGGAGGTACTCGGGGAAGATGGTGATCGCGTCGATGCGCACGGCTCAGGCCCCGGTTCCCGGGGCGTCCTCGTCCGTCGCCTCGAAGAGACCTCCGGGCGGGTCGGCGAGCACCGTGCCGGCCTCGACGTCGACCTCGGGCACGAGCTCCTCGACGAAGGGCAGCATGACGCGACGGCCGTCGGCGGCGCGCACGATGAGCAGGTCCTGGGCCGGGTAGTGCTCGAGATCGATGACGGTGCCCAGCTCGCGTCCGTCGACGTGGCGCACGGCGAGGCCCTTGAGCTCGGAGGGGTACCAGGCCTCCGGGTCCTCCTCGGCCTCGACCTCGGTGTCCACGGCGAGGGTCAGCTCGACCCCTCGCAGGGACTCGGCGTCGGTGCGGCTCGAGACCTCGGAGAAGCGCGCGTACCAGCGTCCCTGCTGGATGCGGGTCGCGACGACCGTGAGGTCCCGCTCGCCGGTCTCCGTCGCGGCGGTGAAGACGGTGCCGGCGCCGAGGCGCTCCTCGGGCTGGTCGGTGCGCAGGATCAGCGCGACCTCGCCCTTGAGCCCGTGGGCCTTGCCGATGGTCGCGACGGTGACGTCCAGTGCGTTCATGGGATCGCTTTCTGCCGGAGGGGATGGGGCCGACGGGCCCTGACGCGACGGAGGCGGCACCGGTGACCGGTGCCGCCTCCGTGTGCGGTGCGAGATGCGCTCTGCTCAGCGCCGGTCGACATCGACGATGTCCACCCGCACGTCGTCCTCGGAGATCGCTCCGGTGACGGTGCGCAGGGCGCGGGCGGTGCGGCCCGAGCGGCCGATCACGCGCCCCAGGTCCTCGGGGCTGACGCGCACCTCGAGGAGCGGGCCGCGCCGGGTGTCCTTCTCGGTGACGCGGACGTCGTCGGGGTTGTCGACGATGCCGCGGACCAGGTGGTCGAGAGCCTCAGCGCGTGCGCTCATCTCAGGCCTCGTCGGACTTCGCGTCGTCGGCGGCGGCGTCGGCCTCGGCGGTGGTCTCGCCCTCGGCGGGGGCCTCCTCGGAGCCGGGCTCGACGTCCTGGCCCTCGGGCTGCTCGGCCGCGTCCGCGTCCTTGGCCTTCTTCGCGTCCTCGCGGGACGCGGCGGCGGCCTTGTCGGCCTCGGCGATGAGGTCCTCGGCGGACTGCTTGTACTCGGCGCCCTTGAGGGAGCCGGCGGCGTCGCCCTCACCGGTGAACTTCTGCCAGTCGCCGGTGACCTTGAGGATCGCGGCGACCTGCTCGGTGGGCTGCGCGCCCACGCCGAGCCAGTACTGCGCGCGCTCGGACTGGACCTCGATGAACGAGGGCTGCTCGGTGGGGTGGTACTTGCCGATCTCCTCGATCACGGCGCCGTCGCGCTTCTTGCGCGAGTCGGCCACGACGATGCGGTAGAACGGTGCACGGATCTTGCCCATGCGCTTGAGACGGATCTTGACGGCCACGAGTGTGGACTCTCCTTCGGCGATGTTCGGGTGAGCCGCGCCGCAGCCTGTGGGGTCATGCGGGCGCTGACGCGTCTCGGGGTGTCGCGCGAAGACGGGTAGAGGGCCGGTCGGCGCGCATACAGGGGTCGATTATGCCAGGCCCGACGGGCGGTCGCCAGGCGAGGGCGTGTGCCCCGAGGCACACGGCCCGAGGCACACGGCCCCTCCCCCGCCTCAGGCGCCGGCGATCGCGCCCACGAGCTGATTGCCGCCGAGCGCGATGAACACGACCGCGACGATCCCGAGGATCGCGTTGAGCACCCAGCCGTTGCGCCAGCGCTCGGGCATGTGCCGGGAGTTCATGAGCACCAGCAGCGTGATCGCGAGGAAGGGCATGAACAGCGAACCCAGCACGCCGTAGGCGACGATCACCTGCACGGGCTTGCCGAGCAGCAGCAGGAGCATCGGCGGGAACGTCAGCCAGAGGATGAAGAAGCGGTAGTAGGTGCCGCCGATGCGCCGCTTCGGGTGGTCCTCGGGGAGCTTGCGGGCGCTGCCCCAGAAGTCGGCGAACATGATGGAGACGCCGTTCCACACGCCCAGCACGGAGGAGAACGACGATGCCCAGAAGCCGATGAGGAAGACCCAGCTCATGGCGGTGCCGTAGCGGGAGGCGAGGACGTCCGCGAGGTCCAGCAGACCGCGGTCCTCCTCGCCGATCGCGATGCCGCTGGAGTACAGCAGCTCGGCGCCGACGATGAGCATCGCGACCACGAAGATGCCGGAGATGACGTAGGCCATCGCGTTGTCGATCCGCATCACGCGCATCCAGCGCGGCGTGGACCAGCCCTTCTCGGTGAGCCAGTAGCCGTAGGCGGCGAGCGTGATGGTGCCGCCCACGCCGCCCGCGATGCTCAGGGTGTACCAGAGTCCGCCCTCGGGGATCCGCGGGATCAGCCCGCCCAGGATGTCCGGGATGTTCGGCAGGGTGATGACGGCCGCGCCGACGACGGTCACGAACATGATGCCGACCAGCACCGCGACGACCTTCTCGAGGGCGTGGTAGCGGCCGAACCACACGAGCCCCGCGCCGACCAGGCCCGAGAAGACCGCGTAGACGGCCAGCGGCATGTGGGCGAACAGGCCGATGTCGCCGATCACGGGCAGCTGCGGGACGAGCGCGGCGATCGGCAGCGCGGAGGCGCTCATGGCGGTCGCGCCGTACACGAAGCCCCAGATCATGATGTAGGGCCCGAAGTACCAGGAGGTCCAGCGGCCCACGCGCCGCCAGCCCTCGAAGATCGAGTGCCCGGTGGCGAGCGTCCAGCGGCCCGCGCCCTCGACGAGGAAGATCTTGATGATGACGCCGGCGACCGCGGCCCACAGCAGGGCGTAGCCGTAGCGGGACCCGGCGACGAGGGTCGCCACGAGGTCGCCCGCGCCGATGCCGGTCGCGGCCACGACGAGGCCGGGGCCGATGATCCGCCAGCGGGCGGGGCCGGAGGCCTCCTCGACCGCGTCGACGGCGGTGGGCGCCTCCGACGGCGCGGGGGCGTCGGTGCGGTCTCTGGGGTGTGGGGAGGGGTGCGCTGCGTCCTCGGAGTGCATGCGCCGACGCTACAGGGCCGAGGCCGCCGTCCGCGCACCGCGGCGCGCCGTCCGCTCAGCGCCCGTCAGATCTCCGCGGGCCCGCCCTGCTCGGAGCGCGCGGCGAGATCGACGACCTTCATCATCCCGGCGTGCAGCGCCTGCACCTCGTCCTCGCCCATCCCCAGGCGCTCGCGCATGATGCCGGGGACGGCCTGCGCGCGCTCGCGCAGGGCGCGGCCGCTGTCGGTGAGCACGATCGCGAGCGAGCGCTCGTCCTCCGAGGCCCGGGTCCGCTCGAGGTAGCCGGTGGACTCGAGCCTCTTCACCAGGGGCGACAGGGTCCCGGGGTCCAGCGCCAGCCGGGAGCTCAGCTCCTTCAGGGAGAGCGGGGACTCCTGCCACAGGGCGAGCATGACCAGGTACTGCGGATGCGTCAGATGCAGGGGTTCGAGCACGGGCCGGTAGGCCGCGACGATCCCGCGGGACGCGCGCGTGATGGCGAAGCACACCTGGCTCTCGAGCGCGAGGGGGTCGACCTCCTGCCGCGCGGCATCGCTCGTCGCGCCCGCGTCTGCTCGAGTCCCGCTCACGTCGAGGATTCCTCCCGTTGGTCCGTCCGCCTGCTCTCGCTGTCCGTCCGCGTGCTCTCGCGCCACTGCCGATGCAGGTCGCGTCGGCGCAGGTACTCGCGCTTGCGCCGGACGCGGGGGTCGATGGCCGAGTCGAGCGTGGCCGGCCCCATGATGTGCAGCAGGATATAGCTCGTCCGGAACCCGGTGCGATACAGCCAGGAGAAGGAGTCGGTGCCACGTGGCCTGTCCATGTGCCCTCCGTCGACGTCGGTGCATTGTGCACCAATGTTTGGTGCACAAATCTATTGTGCGGCGCGGAGCCCCATTCGGCCACCCCTGGGCAGCGGAGGGCGATGGGCATCACGGCGGCCGCCGCCCGTCGGACGGCGGCACGGCGCTCAGATCCCGCGCAGCCGCTCGACGATGCCGCGCAGGAAGTCGTCGACGTCGGCGCTGCGGTACCCCTCGCGCAGGCGGCGGACGGCGGTGGGCCGTCCGCCGAGGAGCACCTGCAGGGCGGCGTCCGCGCGAGAGTGCTCGTCGCCCTCGGCCGTGAGCGCCGCGAAGGCCTGGTCCAGGAGCTGGTCGATGCCGTCCATGTCGTAGCGGTCCCCGCGGCGCGCCGGGGCGAAGCGCGATCCCTGCAGCTCGGCCGCGATCGCCCCCGTCGCGGTGTCCTCGGCGGTGCGGCTCGCCCCCTGCGCCCGCCCCAGCACGGCGGCGACGGCGGGAGCCGCCCGGGAGTCCAGGAAGTCGTCGACCGAGTCCATCGCGTAGCGGACGCCGGACATGCGCGGGGTGAAGCGCACGTCGGAGATCCCGCCGAGCAGCTCGAGGTCGCGCCGGCGCCCGGAGGTCCCGACCTCCCGGGCGAGACGGTCGAGGTACTGGTCGACCTCCTCGCAGTCGTAGCCGGATCCGAAGCCCTTGACCGTCGCGAACCGTGCGCCGGTGAGCAGCGCGACGACGTCGGCGTCGGAGGGGGCGGCGGGGTCGGGAGCGGTGGGGTCGGAGGCGGAGCCGGAGGGGTCGACGGTCATGGTGGTCCTCCCGGAGCGGAGTGGTGTCGAATGAAGGGGATGCAGGGAACGGCCGCCGTCAGCGGATGACCGCGCCGCCGAGCACGATGTGCGCGGGATCCCGCAGCGCGCGGTGGTCGCGGCGGGGATCCTCGCACGCGACGAGGAGATCGGCGGGGGCCCCGTCCTCGAGGCCGGGGGCGCCGAGGAACGCGCGCGGCCCCCAGGAGGCGGCCTGGAGGATCGCGAGCGGATCGAGCCCGCAGGCGGCGAGCTCGTCGAGCTCGTCGTGGATGATGCCGTGGCCCAGCACTCCCCCGGCGTCCGTGCCGGTGAGCAGCTGGACGCCGGCGTCGTGGGCGTCGCGCGTGCGCTCGAACCGCCGTGCGCGCAGGCGCCGCATGTGCGCCGCGTAGTCGGGGAACTTCCGCTCCCCCTGGCTCGCGTAGGTCTCGAACTCGTCGACGTTCACGAGCGTGGTCACCACGGGCACGCCCGCCTCGGCGGCGCGGGCGATGGTGTCGTCCGTGAGCCCTGTCGCGTGCTCGAGGCAGTCGAATCCCGCGTCGAGGACCAGCGGCAGGGTCTCCTCGTCGAAGGTGTGCGTCGTGATGCGGGCGCCGTGGGCGTGCGCGGCCTCGGCCGCGGCGCGGAAGTCGTCGGCCGACCAGGTCGGGGTGAGGTCCCCGACCTGCCGGTCGATCCAGTCGCCGACGAGCTTCACCCAGCCGTCGCCGCACTCGGCCTCGGCGGCGACGGTGGCGGGCAGGTCCTCCGGGTCGACCTCGTGGGCGTAGCCGATGAGGTAGCGACGGGTGCGGGCGACGTGCCGCCCCGCGCGGACGATGCGGGGCAGATCGGCCTCGCGCTGCAGGGGCGCGGTGTCGGTGATGGAGCCGGCGTCGCGGATGAGGAGCACGCCGGTGTCGCGGTCGATGCGCGCCTGGGCGCGGGCGCCCTCGAGTCCCGTCGCTGTGCCCTCGTCGCTGATGCCCACGTGGCAGTGGAGGTCCGCGAGGCCGGGCAGCACGAAGCCGTCCATCCGCTCGATCCCGGTCCCGGCGGGGAGGTCCGGCTTCTCGTGGTGGATGCGCCCGCCTGCCACCCAGGCCTCGGCGAGCTCCTCCTCGGGCCCGAGGAGGATCGGCCCGGTCAGGTGCAGGACGGGCGAGACCGTCGCCTCGGCGCGGTCGTAGGCGGGGCCGTCGGCGGCGGGGCGTCGGCCCTCGGCGAAGGACTCGCGGGCGGCGCGGACGGAGGGGGCATCGGTGCGCATGCCCCGAGGCTATCGAGCAGCGGGCCGCCGCGAGGGCGGGGGCTGTCGTTCGAGACCCCGGAGTGCTTCACTGGATGTGCCGTGCGTCACTCATCATCGTCGAAGGAGCACCCATGGGCACGCACCCGACCTCCCGCTTCCTGCTGGGGACGGCGGAGTCCCCCGAGCTGGTGCTGCTCCGCCGCGTCTCCGCCGCCCCCGCGGCTGTGCGCGAGGCCCTCGCCGACCCCGAGCGGCGCGGACGCTGGCTGGGCGCCCTCGACGGGGATCCGGCCGCGGCCGGGGACGCCTTCGAGCTCAGACTGGGCGACGAGGCCTCCGACGCAGCCGTCGGTCGGCTCCTGCTGCTGGACCCTGAGCACCTGGCGACCACGTGGTCCTGGCAGGGCGAGCGCGAGAGCGTCCTGCACGCGCGCGTGCGCCCCGGGCCGGACGGTGCGGGCAGCGAGATCGGAGTGCGCCACTCCCTCGCCGAGCCCGATCACGTCGAGGGCTACGGCGGCGGCTGGGAGCAGGTGCTCCAGGCCCTCGCCCGGGAGCTCGGCTGCGAGGCGGCCGACGCGGAGGACGATGCGGCGATCGAGACCGCCGCCGCCGAGCGCTGGCACCTGATGACGCAGCGCCCCGTCGAGATCGAGCGCGTGCTGCCGGCCTCCCCCGAGCGGGTCTGGGAGGCGCTGACCACGCGCGAGGGGCTCGCATCCTGGTGGTGGCGCCACTGGGACGACGTCGAGGTCGAGCTCGACCGCGAGCGCGGCGCGGCCCGGATCACCGCCCCGAGGATCGCCACGACCCTCGACCTCGAACGCCTCGTGGTCGAGCGCCCCGCCCGCCTCGCGGCGACCTGGGTGTGGTCCGAGGCGAGCGGCACCGCGACCGACGAGGCGATCGACCTGCGCCTGGAGGAGGGGACGTCACCGTGGACCACCCGTCTGCGCGTGCGCCACGCGGGCCCCTGGGCCGAGGACTCCCTGCCGGAGAACTACCGGCAGGGCTGGGAGTCCACCCTGGGCCAGCTCGCCGAGGTGCTCGGCGGCTGAGGACCCGCGAGGTTCGCGCCGCGGCTCAGCGGCCGCGGCCGAAGAGCTTCTGCATCTCCGCGGGCAGCTGCGAGGGATCGATGTCCGAGAGGTCCGAGGACCCGCCGCCTGCGCCGGGGCCGAAGGCCGAGCCGGAGTCCGCGGGCTCCTCGGCGGCGCGGCGCGCGGCCTCGGCCTCCTCGCGGGCCGCCTTCGCCGGGTTCTTCGACTTCGACTTCTTGCCCTTCTTCGCCGGCGCCTGCATGCGGCCGCGGGACTTCTTGCCGCCGCCCATGCCGGGCATCCCGGGCATGCCCGGCATGCCTCCTCCGCCGCCGCGGCCCATCGAGCGCATGGCCTGCTGGGCGTTCTTGAAGTTCTCCAGCAGCTGGTTGACCTGCTGCACGGTCGAGCCGGAGCCCTTGGCGATGCGGGAGCGGCGCGAGCCGTTGATGAGCTTGGGGTCGGCGCGCTCGGCGGGGGTCATCGAGTGGATGATCGCCTCGATGCGGCCCAGCTGGCTGTCGTCGAAGCTGTCGAGCTGGTCGCGGAACTGCCCCATGTTCGGCATCATGCCGAGCATCTTCTTGAGGCTGCCCATCTTCTTGACCTGCTGCATGAGGCCCAGGAAGTCGTCGAGGGTGAGGTCCTGGCCGCTCTGGAGCTTCTTCGCGGTCTTCTCGGCCTCGGCCTGGTCGAAGGTGCGCTCGGCCTGCTCGATGAGGGTGAGCACGTCGCCCATGTCGAGGATCCGCCCGGCCATGCGGTCGGGGTGGAAGCGCTCGAAGTCGCCCAGCTGCTCGCCCGTGGAGGCGAAGAGGATGGGTCGCTGGGTGACGCCCGTGATCGACAGGGCGGCGCCGCCGCGGGCGTCGCCGTCGAGCTTGGACAGGACGACGCCGGTGAAGCCGACGCCGTCGCGGAAGGCCTCCGCGACGCGCGCGGCGTCCTGGCCGATCATCGCGTCGACCACGAAGAGGGTGTCGTCGGGGTGCACGGCGTCGCGGATGTCGCGCGCCTGCTGCATCATCTCCTCGTCGACGCCGAGCCGGCCGGCGGTGTCGACGATGACGACGTCGTGCTGCTGGAACTGCGCGGTGGAGACGCCGTTGAGGGCGACCTGCACCGGGTCGCCCACGCCGTTGCCCGGCTCGGGGGCGAACACCGGCACGCCCGCGCGCTCGCCGACGATCTGCAGCTGGTTGACGGCGTTGGGCCGCTGGAGGTCGGCCGCGACCAGCATCGGCGTGTGCCCCTGGTCCTTCATCCACTTCGCGAGCTTGCCTGCGAGGGTGGTCTTGCCGGCGCCCTGGAGGCCCGCGAGCATGATGACCGTGGGCGGGTTCTTCGCCCAGGTGAGCTCACCGGTGGCGCCGCCGAGGACGTCCACCAGCTCGTCGTTGACGATCTTCACGACCTGCTGGGCGGGGTTGAGGGCCTTCGAGACCTCCTCGCCCAGGGCGCGCTCGCGCACGCGCCCGGTGAAGTCCCGGACGACGGGCACGGCGACGTCGGCGTCGAGCAGCGCGCGGCGGATCTCGCGGATCGTCTTGTCGACGTCCGCCTCGCTCAGACGGCCATGGCCTCGCAGCCCCTTGAGGGACGCGGTGATGCGGTCGGAGAGGTTGTTGAACACGAAAGCGGCTTCCCCTTGCTCGGACGGACCGCCCCAGTGTAGTCAGCCGTCCGGGGCGGACCCTGGCCGGGAGGCCCCGGCGCGGCCCACCTCACCCTCGGGTCGCCCTCGGACCCCTCGCGCGCAGCGCACGCGCGCCGGTCAGCCGGTCAGGTCGCGGCCGCGTCCATGAGCGCGGCGATGACCCGGCCCACCATCGGCGCCTCGAGCGGACGCCCGCGCGC
This sequence comes from Brachybacterium sp. ACRRE, assembly GCF_022346485.1. Lineage (NCBI taxonomy): Bacteria > Bacillati > Actinomycetota > Actinomycetes > Micrococcales > Dermabacteraceae > Brachybacterium > Brachybacterium sp. ACRRE. The sequence continues at coordinate 28,072 of NZ_JAKRMO010000054.1, forward strand.
ATCGGTGAGGTAGAGGACGTCGACGGCGCGCTGGCCGAGGGTCATCACGTGGGCGCTGCGCACGTGGAGGCGGAGCAGGGTGATCATCTCGGCGACGTCCGCGAGCAGGCTCGGGCGGTTGCGGGCGTTGACCTGCACCACGGTCGCCTCGCTCGAGGCCCCGGGCAGCAGGGTCACCACAGGGGCGTCCTCGGCGGTGCGCGGCGGGGCGCCGGGGTCGACGTCCAGGACGCGCGCCGCGGGATCCTCCCGGCGCCGCAGCTCCCTCTCCAGGGCCGAGCGCAGCGCGGTCGGGTGCGGCTGGTCCGACGGCCTGCCCGTCACCCACCAGGTGTTCACGGCGACGCCGTCGAGGGTGAGCACGACGGCGCTGCGCACGTCCATCCGGTGGCGGGCGAGGACCCGCGCCTGGGCGGCGAAGACCCCGGGCCCGTCGTCGGCCCCCAGGCACACCTGGGTGATGGGCTCCTCGTCGGTCGGGGCCGGATAGAGGACCTGGGCGCTGCCCGTGCGCACGACGGCCTCGCGCACGGCCTCCTGGACGGCGCGCTGCGGCGCGAGCAGGTCGCGCGGCGCGCGGGGCGTGCCGGTGAGGGCGTCGCGGGCCTGCGCGGTGAGGTGGTCGACGAGCTGGGAGCGCCACGAGGACCACGCGGCGGGGCCGGCCGCGCGGGCGTCGGCCTCGGTGAGGGCGCGCAGCAGCTCGAGGGTCGTCAGGTCACGGCCGACGGCCTGGAGCAGGGCCTCGAGCGTGCTCGCGTCCGAGAGGTCGCGCCCGGTCGCGAGCTCGACAAGGGTGAGGTGCTCGCGCACGAGCAGCTCGACGAGGTCGGCGTCCCTCGCGTCGAAGCCGAGGCGCAGCGCGGCGGCACGGGCGAGCGGCGCCCCCTCGGCGGCGTGGTCCCGGCTGCCGGCGCGCTTGCCGAGGTCGTGCAGGAGGGCGGCGACCAGCAGGATGTCCGGCCGGTCGACGGTGCCCAGCATCGCCTGGGACTCGCGGACGGTCTCGATCTGGTGGCGGTCCACGGTGAAGCGGTGCACCGGCGAGCGCTGGGGGCGGTTGCGCACCCCGTCCCAGCCGGCGACCCAGCGGCCGAAGGCCCCGTGGACGTCGAGGGCCTCGTAGGCGGCGCCGATGTGCTCCCCGGCGAGCGCGTCCACGAGCACGTCGCGCTGCACGGAGCTCAGGGAGGCGCGCGCGGACCCGGCGGCGAGACGGGTGAGGGTCGCATCGGAGAGCGGCATGCCGGTGGTCGCGGCGAGCCGCACCGCGGCCAGGTCGCGCAGGGGGTCGGTGACGCGCGGGTCGATCGAGATCTCGTCGGCCTGGACGATGACGCCGTGCGGGTGGCGGGTGAGGGCCGGGCGGCGGTCGGCGCCCAGACCCCGGGTGCCGCGCCCGCCCGGGGCCGCGGCGGCGCGCGCCGCGCGCACGGTGCGGTGCAGCTGCCAGGCGACCGCGCGGGAGGCGTCGGCGAGGGCGGCGAGATGGTCGTCGGCGGTGTCGTGGCCGGTGAGGGCGGCGACGGCGTCCTGCTCCGCGCGGGCGAGCCGCGTGGTGCTGCGCCCGGTGACGGTCTGCAGGGCGTCGCGGGCGTCCAGCAGCACGCCGGATGCCTCCTCGAGCACACGGTGGTCGTGGTCGGCGAGCCAGGACTCGGCGAAGGCGCGGATCACGACGGCGTCGCGCAGGCCCCCGCGATCGGACTTGAGGTTGGGCTCGGTCGAGTGGGCGAGCTGGCCGTAGCGGCCCTCCCGGTCCTCGGCGATGCGGATCATGTCCTCGGTGAAGCGCCGGGCGTCGCGGCGCCACTGCGCCCTCACCCGCGCCGCGGACTCGTCGACGAGCGCGGCGTCGCCCACCACGGGGCGCAGGTCGAGCAGGGAGATCGCCGCGCGCAGGTCCTCGCGGGCCACCTCGGCGCACTCGGCGGGACTGCGCACGGCATGGTCGAGGGACGTCCCCGAGTCCCAGATCGGGTACCACAGCCCAGCGGCCAGGCGGGAGGCCTCCTCCTCGTCGACCTGCTCGCGGTCCACGAGCAGGATCAGATCCAGGTCGCTCATCGGCCCCAGGTCGAGACGGCCCAGGGAGCCGATCGCGGCGAGGGCGGCGCCGGACGCCGGCGGGCCGGCCGCCTCCCAGAGCTCGCCGAGCCACTCGTCCACCAGGACGGCGTGCTCGCGGCGCCGGGAGGGGCCGGCCTGCGGGTCCGCGAAGCCCGCGTGCAGGACGTGGGTGAGTCGCCTGCCGGGCAGCGGCTCAGATGGCATCCGCGCCCCGCTCCCCCGTGCGCACGCGCACCACGTCGACGACGTCGGTCACCCAGACCTTGCCGTCGCCGATGCGACCGCTGCGCGCGGTGCGCACGATGAGGTCCACGGCCTCGGCGACGCTCTCATCGGGCAGGACGATCTCGATGCGGGACTTCGGGATCTGGTCGATGCGGTACTCGGCGCCGCGGTAGACCTCGGTGTGGCCGCCCTGGCGACCGTAGCCCGCGACCTGGGTGACGGTCATCCCGGCGATCCCGTACTCGCGCAGGGCGTCGGCGACGTCGTTGAGCGCGTGCGGCTGGACGATGGCGGTGACGAGCTTCATCGGGGCTCTCCTGTGGTGGCGGGCTGGGCGGCGACGGGCGCGCTCTCGGCGGG
>NZ_JAKRMO010000055.1:0-28649 GCF_022346485.1 Brachybacterium sp. ACRRE
GCCCAGATCGCTCTCACCCCCACCCCCACCTCCCCAGCCCTCGACTCCAAGATCTACGGCCACTTCCTCGAGTCCGCCTTCTTCGGGAACATCGAGGGCGGCGTCTTCGACGAGGGCTCGCCGCTCTCGGTGACCGGCGACGGCCCGCTCGACGGCTGCCGACAGGACGTGATCGACGCCTGCCGCGAGCTGGGCGTGCCGGTGGTGCGCTGGCCGGGTGGGAACTTCACGTCGGCCTACTGGTGGCAGGACGGCACCGGGCCGCGGGACGAGCGCCCGCGCCGGCTCGAGCTCGCCTGGGGGTCGGAGGAGACCAACAGGTTCGGCACCCCGGAGTTCCTCGCCTGGTGCGAGGCGACCGGCGCGACCCCGTACCTCGCCCACAGCTGCCGCAGCGTCGAGGACGCCGCGCGCTGGGTCGAGTACTGCAACCACGCGGGCGACACCGCGATGACCCGTCGACGAGCGGCCGACGGCCTCGACTCCCCGCGTCCCGTCCCGATCTGGGGCATCGGCAACGAGGTCTTTGGGCCCTGGCAGATGGGCCATCGCAGCGCCGAGCAGTACGCGCACGACGCCCGTGAGCACGCCCGCTTCATGCGCGCCGTGGACGGATCGATCCGCTTCGTGTGCGTGGGGCTCGACGACGACCGCTGGACGGACGTGGTGGTGCGCGAGCTCGGCGAGCTCACCGACTGGTTCTCGGTGCACGCCTACGGCGCCGGCTTTCACCTGGTGGATCCCAGCCGCGAGGAGTTCGACGCGATCGTCGCCCAGGCGGTCCACATGGAGCAGGTGCTGCAGGGCTTCTCGCAGAAGGTCGCCGCCGCGGCGGACAGGCACGGCATCACCAGCCCCTTGCAGATCGCCTTCGACGAGTGGAACATGCGCCACTACGAGCCGCGCAGCTGGCCCGAGCCGCAGCCGGGCGCCGACGGCGCCGTCGCGCCCCGCGACACCTCCGGTCCGGCCGACGCTCCCGGCGTCGCCGGCGAGGTCGGCTGGAAGGTCAACCGCTACTCCCCCAGGACGCTCGCCGACGCCCTGTTCTACGCGGGCGTCTTCCACGCGATCCACCGCACCGCCGGCAACCGCGTGCCAGTGACCATGGCGAACACCGTCAACCTCGTCAACGCCAACGCCCTGCTCGCCGTGCGCGAGGGCGGCCTGGTGAAGTCGGTGACCTTCCACGTGTGGGACCTGTACCTGAACCATTTCGGCACCCGGCCCCTGCGGGCATCGGTGACCGGCCCCGCCGTGACCCTGCCCGTGCGCCACGAGCAGGGCTGGGGCGGCGAAGCGCAGTGCGTCGACGTGCTCACGCCCGTCGCGCTGCTGGATGTCAGCGCAAGCGCGTCGGCCGACGGGTCGCGCCGCTATCTCGCGCTCATCAACCGCTCGGCCGATCAGGACATCGAGGCGGTGCTGAGCGTCGAGGGCGAGCTCGTGGCCGGGCCCGTCACGGTGCACAGCCTCGGCGACGGGGTCGAGGACCTGTTCGCGGTGAACACGATCGAGGCCCCGGGGACCGTCGCGCTGCGGGAGCGGTCGGTGGATCTGGAGGGCGGGAGGTTCACGGCGCCGGCGCACTCGGTGAGTGTGCTCGAGTGGAAGGTGTGAGGGCCCTCGACGACGGGTGAGTAACGTCCAGGTAGCCCGGACCCGGCGTCATACAGGCGCCGGGTCCGGGTTTCCCGATTCCGCTACTTCTCGGTGCGCACGCCCTTGTGCTGATGTGGCCTCCCGCCGACACGAATACTGACAGGATCAGCACTCCAACCAGCTCGATCACCGGCTCCGGCGAGAGCTGGAGCGTCCAAGTCTTGAAGGCCTGCTTCACGCTGAGCTGGAAGTACTTCTTGAAGAGCCAGAAGCCGGAGTCGTTGACGTGAGACAGCATGACCGATCCCGAGGCGGCAGCGAGGGCGAGGAGTTCCGGGGAGGTCGTGCCGCCGGTGGACAGGGGTTAGACAATCCCAGCAGCGGTGACCGACCCCACCGTCGCCGATCCGAGGGCGGTGCGTAGGAGCGCGGCGAGTGCCCACGCCAGGATCAGCGGGGAGATATTCCAGCGCTGGGCCGCGTCGACGATGACGTCCGCGACGCCCGTGGCGGTGAGCATCTCGTCCAGGGCTCCGCCTGCACCGATGATGAGGATGACCGAGCCGATCGTCTTCAGCGCTCCGCCGGCGACCGATTGGAGACCACCGAGCTTGAGTCCGGCAGAGAGCACGAGGGTCACGAGTGCGACGACGACGGAGGCGATCAGCACCAGGTCGGTGTTGGCGAGCAGGCGCATCAGGACGCCGAGCGCGCTGCTCTCGACAGTGTGCCCCTCCCCCACGCTGCCGTTGACGAGCAGCACGGGCACCAGTAGCACGACGAACAGGGACAGTGCGAACGAGGGGCGGGTGTCGGACAACTCGGGTGCGGCGCGGCGGAGCCTCCGTCCAGATCGATCTGCTCCCCGAAGCAGGACTTCAGGCGGTTGGCCAGCAGGACTCCGCACACGAGCAGCGTGGGATCTCGATGATGATGCCGGATAGGTCCGTCATACCGAAACCGGCGTGGACGGCCCCGACCGCCGCGGTGGGCGACGGGTGGGGAGGCAGGAGACCGTGGGCCACATACAGACCCGCCGTGAGCGGGAGCCCGACGAACAGCAGGGGGGGGGGATTTGGTGCGCCGCGCAACGGCATACGCGAGTGGAATCAGCATTACGAAGCAGACGCCGAAGAGGTTCGGCAGCCTGACCCCGAGCGCGGCGACTCTCAGCGTGATCGGGATGACCGCTCGGTAACGGTTGCCCACGAACCCGTCTGCGATCCGAGAGGCTCCTACGGTCGCCGTAAGGATCGCGCCGAGAACCCCATCACCTGGGACACCCTGCGAGGGAATGGCCATGTTCGAGTTGTTCCGGGTCCTATGCCGCGATCTACTGGCCGTACCACTTCATGGGCGTCGAGACTCCGCTAAGCGTCCACGCCGCGGTCGACCGCGCGCCGGTGCGCACTTCGTCGCCGCCGGCGATCATGGCCGTGCGCACCACCCGGCACCTGCCCGCGGGCACGGATCTGGTCGTCGCCGGGCATCACCACGAGATCGACGGAGTGGATCCGGTCATGATCACGTTGACGGACGGCGTAGCCGCCTATTACGTCCTCTTGGGTACGCAGTCGACGCGCGCTATCGCCCCGGGGACAGCCGATCACCCCCGGTGACGTCCGAGGGTTGCCCCCGGGGTCCTGGAGCTTAATCAGGCGTCGCTCCGCGGCTGATCGTTCTCGGATCGGGCTGGGCTCCAGGGCTCGCCTCCGGGACGCAGTACATGGCACGAGGCGATGCGCTCAGCGGTCCGGAGGCATGACGTCATGGTCAACCACAGCCAGACGGCTACCAGCTCAGCGTCACGGACCGCTTGGAGCGCATCATGCCGATCCGGGGAGCCTGGGCGCGGTCACTGCCGCCGCCTCGGCTCGATCATGCGGTGAAGCGATCCGGGGAGAACGACTCCAGCAGCGGATGCCGGCTTCCGCTCATGACCTCGTGCGTGATCAGGTCGCCGATGATGAGGGCGAGCGTCGCGCCGGAGTGGGTGAAGGCGACGTAGCTGCCGGGCAGCTGTCCCACCGTTCCGAGCACGGGCTGCCCGTCGGCCGGGATGGGCTTGCGTCCGCTCGCCCACGTCCCGGCCTTCAGAGGGGTGCCGTCGGCGAGCAGGCGAGATGCCTCCGCGAGCAGTTCCGTCACGACCGATTCGTCGATCGTGCAGTGGCCGTCCTCGTGCTCCACGATCTGGTCGACGTACCAGTCGTGGTCCACGCAGAAGGTCCCCCCGGGGTTCGGGCGCATCGCGGCCCGCGGAGTGTTCAGTACGGGGGCCTGGGCGTCGGACGGCTCCGTGGTGACGAGCATGGCCAGTGGTGAACCATCGGGGATGTCGACCCCGGCACCTGCCATGACGGCGGACGTCCCGGCGCCGCAGGCGACGACCACCGCGTCTGCCCGGAGCTCCGCGCCGGAGGCGTCACGAATCCCGGCTGCACGTCCGTCCTCCACCAGGAGCGAGCACTCGCCGAGCTGTGTACGGATCGTGCCTCCGAGCGTTCGCAGTTCGGTGGCCAGATGGTCCACGAGATGGGGAAGCGAGACCCACCCCTCCCCCGGGTTCCAGATCGACTCCTCCGCGGTGGCCTCGGCGTTCACCCCGGGGAACACGCCGGCGACGTCCTTCCGAGTGAGCAGGTGGGAGTCATAGCCGCGAGCCACTTCGTCCGCGTGTCGAGCATGGGTCCCCTCGCGGTCCCCCTCGTCTCCCCACCAGAGGCCGCCGGTGAAGCGCAGCCAGTCGCGCGATGGACCCGCCGCGAACAGCGTGCGGTAGCGGTCGACTCCCAGCACGCGCAGTGCGTGGTAGGCAGGGCTGCGGTCGCCGGCGGAGTTCAGCCAGGACAGCGAGCGGCCGGAGGCGCCGTCGCACAGTTCACCGGAGGTGGCGAGGGTGACCCGAGCGCCTGCCCGCGCCAGGTGAGTGGCGATCGAGACGCCCAGCGCGCCACCACCGAGCACGAGCGCGGTGGTGGGGGTGGTGTGGTCGGTTCCGGCAGGCGGAGTGGTAGTCGTCATGATGTCCAATCTGGTGAGAAGTGACGGGGATCAGTGGTCGTGGTCCGGGGAAAGGTTGTGGGCGGTCTCGATGAGGCGCAAGACGTCGACCGAGTCCTGGGGGTCCACCGGGAGCGGGCCCCCGGAAGGCAGAGCGGTGGCGAGCTCGCGGTAGAAGCGGCCGTAGTCGCCGGTTCGGGGCGCCGTCCGGGAGGTCTCGGCACCCGTGCTCAGCTCTCCCCTCTGCTCGTCGCTCTCGCGACCGAAGCCGGGGGCGTCGGGGGATGTCCCAGCGCGTAGGGCGGCTTCCTGCGGGTCCTTGCCGTACGTGCGCCATGCGCCCTCTGTACCGGAGACGTGGAATCGCGGCCCTTCGATGGCGGCGAGGCTGGACATGGTCAGCTGGGACTCCACTCCGTCGGCATGGGTCAGGCGCAGGTGCGCCACATTCTCCGGGGGCTCCATGTCCGTCTCCTGCGGAATCTCACCGGTTCGCACCGAGCGCAGGGAGGCTGCGAACGACGTGACCGGTCCGAACAGCTGCATCGCTTGATCGATGAGGTGGGGGCCCAGGTCGAAGAGGATCCCGCCGCCGTCGGCGACAGTCGTCGTTGCCTTCCAGCTGCGTTCACCGGAGGGCTTCCACCATTCGAAGCGGGATTCGAAGGTATGCACGCTCCCGAGGGCACCGTCGTCGAGAAGATCCTGGAGTGCGAGGAAGTCGGCGTCGTACCGGCGGTTCTGGAACACGGTCAAGCGCCGCCCGAGAGCTCGCGCCTCGGCGATCAGCTCGGCCCCTTCGGCGCTGCTGGGGGCCAAGGGTTTGTCGACCACGACGTCCAGGCCCGCACGCAGGGCGAGCTGGGCCAGTTCCACGTGCGTCTTGGGCGGCGTGCAGACCACGACGAGGTCGAGCTCCGTGGCGTGCTGGACGACCGTGCGCGGGTCATCGATCACCGTCGCCCGAGGGTGATCCGCTCGCGCCTGCTCGGCTCGCTCCGGGTTCGCGGTAGCGATCACGGTGACGTCGTAATACGGATCCACGCGCAGGAACGCTCCGTGGAAGTAGCGGCCGGAGACGCCGTATCCGAGAATCGCCGTGCGCAGTGGCCGGGTGTCGGGTGGTGTGGTGGGAGGGGCATCCGCCATGGAGTTCTCCGTCTCGGTGAAGGTGGCCGGTTCTACGTCGCGAGGAGGGGTCATTTGCCCATCCCGTCCGCCAAGCCGCGTACGAAGGTGCGCTGTGCGGCGATGAACAGGACGATCATCGGCAGGGCCGCGAGGGTGATCCCGGCGAACAGGACCGACCAGTCCGTCTGCAGCGCGCTCTTGAAGTCCAGCAGCCCCACCGGGAGCGTCTTCAGCGACGGATCGTTGAGCAGCACCAGGGCGAACGGGAACTCGTTCCACGCGAACAGCACGTAGACCAGACCGGCGCTGACCAGCACGGGACGGCACAGCGGGATGATGATGCGCCAGAAGATCTGGAGCAACGAGGCGCCATCGATCATCGATGCCTCGATCACCTCATCCGGAAGCGTGATCATGTAGGCGCGGATCAAGAAGATGGTGAAGGGCAACCGGTAGGCGGTGTAGACCAGGACCATCCCGATCAACGTGTCGTGCAGGTGCACGGCGGTCATCAGCTGGAAGACCGGCACCAGGATCATCGTCGGCGAGATCATCATGCCGCCGAGGATCAGCAGGCTGATCGGGGCCGCGAAGGGCAGGCGCAGCTTGGTGAGGGCGAAGGCGGCAGCCGTTCCCAGAGCCAGCACCAGCACCAGTGACCCCACGGTGATCAGGGTCGAGTTCACGAAGTACTGGAACACCCCCTCTTCCCACGCGGTCGCGAAGCTCTCCCAGGACAGTGAGGTGGGCAGCGCCCACGGGCTCCCGAAGATCTCGGCGCTCGACTTGAACGAGGAGGAGACCATCCAGAACAGCGGGTACAGCACGCCGATCGCCATCAGGATGAGCACCACCCAGACGATGATCCGAACGAGGCGGGACGACAGGGAAGCACCGCGGACGGGGCGACCGCCGGGGTGGGACGTGCCCGGCTTGAGACGGGTGGGGGTCGAAGCTGTGGTGGTCATAGCGAAACCCTCTTCCGACGAGTCCAGATCATCTGGGCCACGCCCAGACCCATGGTCAGCACCAGCACCAGGGTCGACATGGTCGCGGCGTAGCCCATGCGGTCGTTGACGAAGGCGTTCTGGTAGACGATCGTGCCGAGCACCTGGGTGGAGTTGTTCGGGCCGCCGTTGGTCATGACGATGACCTCGTTGAACAGCAGAAGCGCGTTGGAGACCGTCACCAGCGAGAGGATCGCGACCATCTCCCGGGTCAGTGGCACCGTGACGGAGACGAACTGTCGTACCGGCCCGGCACCGTCGAGAGCGGCTGCCTCGTAGTACTCAGAGGGAATGCGCTGGATCGCGACGAGCAGCAGCGCCGTGATGTATCCCGTCCACTGCCATTGGCTCATCGCGATGATCGAGCCCATCGCCGTGCTCGGCTCGGCGAGCCACGCCCGGGTCAAGGATTCCAGGCCGACGGCGCCCAGTGCCGAGTTGAGGATGCCGGCTTCGGGGTCGTAGACGAAGGTGAACAGCACACCGGTGACCGTCATGGAGATGGTGGCCGGCAGGAAGTACACGCTACGCAGGAACGCTTGGAGCCTCCCCTTGGCGAAACGGTCCAGCAGGCTTGCCAGCACCAGACCGAATCCGACCTGGATGACGACCGAGACCGCCGCATACGCGATGTTGTTGCGCAGCGCTGTTCCCAAGAACGGGTCTGCGAGCGCTTGCCGGTAGTTCTTGAGCCCGACGAAGTTCATCTCCTGGTCGAAAATCGACCAGTCGTAGAAGCTAAGGCGGAAGTTCTGCACCAGCGGCACGTACATCAGGGCGAGGACGAGGATCAGCGCCGGAGCGATCCACAGCAGGGCTCGGCGTGGTGATTTCGTGATCATCATCGGCCCCCTCGTCCGCTCGCGAGTCTCGGGCTTTCAGCGCAGCGCATCGGAGACCTCCTTGAGGTCTTGAAGGATCAGTTCGGGGGCACGTGAGCCATCGATCGCAGTCTGTCCTGCGGTCAGCCACGCCTGGGCGACCTGGGGCTGGGCTTCCATGTCCAGCCAGATGTTGAAGTTCTTGACGCTCTCGAGGTCTTCCAACGCCTCACTCAGCTGCGGTTGGACGTCCTTTACGCGCTTGTCCGATCCGACGACGACGGAGGGGCGGTCGCGCATGGACAGCATCGACGCCGCCATCTCGGGAGACGTGATCAGCCGCAGGAAGTCCACGGCGAGCTCGCTCTTCGAGCTGTCGGGGTTGATGGCGAACCCGTCGGGAGCTCCGGTCAGCGAGTGATCGTCGCCATCGCCGTCAGGGATCGAGGGGAACGGGAAGAAGTCCCAGTTCTTGGCGATGGTTGCGGGCGCTCCGTTTTGCTCCCGGAAGGTGGAGAACTGATTGGTTTCGCTGTACATCATAGCTGACTGGCCGTTGAGGAACGCAGCCTTCGCGCTGTCACTGCTGATCCCGTTCGCCGAGGGTGTGAACCCTCGGTCGGCGAGCTTGCCCAGATGGTCGAACGCCTGAATGTACCCCGGGTGGGAATAACGAGCCGTGGTCGGATCGAGATCTCGCGTGAATTCGTCCTTCGGGACGAGTTTGGCCACCAGCGACGTCAGGTAGTGGACGCCCGGCCACATGGGCTGGTTCCCCATGGCGATCGGAGCATGGACCCCGGCTTGACGTAGCTGATCACAGGCGGAGAGCAGGCCCTCGAAGGTCTCCGGGATATCGACCCCGTGCTTCTCGAACATCGCGGTGTTGCACACCATGTACTTCCCGGACATGCTGATCGGCACCGCGTACTTGCGGCCCTCGTACGTGTAGGCATCCACCGCGCTCGGGGAGAGCGAGTTCGCCCACTTGCCGGACATGGCGTCTGTGAGGTCATAGGTGAGACCTGCCTTCGCGAACTTCTCCCCGTAGCTTCCCGGCCACAGGAAGTAGACGTCGGGTAGGGTTCGCGCGGCGGTCAGCACCTGAATTCGCTGCTTGTAGGGATCGTCCTGTACCGCGACCATCTCGACTGACGTCCCGGGATGACGCTTCTCGAAGGTCTTGCGCAGGTGTTCGAAGAATGCCTTGTGCTCACCCTCCGGCCATTTGTGCAGGACAGTGAGCGTGGAATCAGCGTCGCCGCCGGACGTACAGGATGGCACGGCGAGCGCGGCCGCACCCGCCGTGAGAGCGGCAAGGACACCACGTCGGGTCGCCATGGAGAATCGACCTTTCCTCGGAGAGATCACATTGCGCGAGACGTTCGAGCAACGATGCTGACGAACGCACACGCACGGGAGTCGCCCTTACGGCCCTTCCCTGTCCGAGACCGGTCGCATCTGAGTAATTGAGACCGGTCTCAGTTCTGATGTGTCCTGTACTGTAGAGGGAACCCTGACGGCCGTCAAGGAAGGGACTGGAGCCCATGACCCCAGCGCACCGCGATGTCACGATCGGTGATGTCGCTAAACGCGCCGGCGTCTCGCGGGCCCAGACCGCGCGGGCCCTCGGCGGCTACGGCGCAGTCAGCGATGCCCTGCACTCTCGTGTGAAAGCAGCCGCCGATGCGCTCGGCTACCGCGCCAACAGCCTGGCCAGGAGCGTCTCCACCGGCCGATCGCAGTCGGTCGGCGTGGTCGTCGGAGACATCGAGAATCCCTTCTTCGCCCTCAGCGTGCGGGGAATCTCCGACATCCTCCAGGACGCGGGGTACGACGTCGTCCTCATGAACACCGGTGAGTCACCCGACCGAGAGATGGAGGCGGTCCGTGCCCTAGAGGCCAAACGCATGGATGGCTATCTCGTCGCTCCGGCGATCGCCCCGTCGTTCCCGCACCTGCAGACCCTGATCGATGCTGGTCGGCCCCTGGTCCTGTTCGACCGCGATGCTCCAGGTGTGAGGGCCCCGTCGGTCGTCGTTGACGTGGAGGATGCAGCACGCGAACTCACCGACACGCTCGTAGCCGCCGGGCATCAAAGGATCGGTTTCGTCTCGACTCTGTCCCACCCCTCAGTGGAGTGGAATAAGGATGCACCGATCGCCCACACTCCGGTGGGGCGCCGACTCTTCTCGGTCGATCACGCGTTACAGCGGCATGACCTCGCCCTGCAGCCGGAGAACGTCCGCATGGGGGCACGCGACGACGAGAACATCCGCCGCCACGTCCGAGATCTCGTCACGGGCGACCGGCCCGTGACGACCCTGTTAGCCTCCGATGCGGTCATCGCCGTCGCCGCCCTCGAGGAGTTCCAGTCGCTCGGCATCTCCGTCCCGCACGACGTGTCTGTAGCCGTGTTCGACGACCCGCCGTGGGCCGGCCTGGTCTCTCCGCCTCTCACCGTCGTCTCCCAGCCCGTGCTCGAGGCAGCGAAAGCCGCAGCCGGACTGCTGCTAGATGCGATGGCCGGTCGCACCCCCGCGACGCATCCCGCGCTGGTCGCCCACCTCATTCAGCGACGTTCGATCGGCGCCGCACGCGCGGATCACGACGCCTACCGCGACTCGTGACGAGTTCGGGGTTGACGCCGCTCCGGCTGCGCGCCGCTGGGAAACTCCATCCCGGCCGACTCACCCGAACGACTGCGCGTCGTCAGAGGTAGACGCCGGTCCGTGATCGATCGTCCGCCTTCCCTCAGCCCTCCCCGATCCGCGCAGCCCCCGCCGCCATCTTCAGATGATGGGTGTTCGCGGCAACTGCCGCCTCGACGTCGCCGACGATCGCGGCGTCGGCGACGGCGCTCAGCTCCTCGACCGAGAGCGGCCCGCGGCCGGGCGAGGTCAGCGAGGTCGCGCGCAAGGCGGCGACCCGGGCGTGCACAGAGCCGATCGTCTGACGAAGCACCGTGGAGTTCGCGCCCTCAAGGAGTACCTCGTAGAAGCGATCCTTGACCGTGATCACCTCGGAGACCGGGGCGCCGGCCTCGACTGTCTCCCCGAACTCCGCCACAGCCACTCGCAGTCGCCATTTCTGGGACTGCGAGGCCCTCTCGCAGAACTTCCGGACCAGCATGCCTTCGAGCATGCTGCGGATCTCGTACATGTCCTGGGCATCATCCGGCGATGGCTTGGCCACGAGCGCGCCGCGCTGAGGAACCATGGTGACCAGGCCTTCACTCGCGAGCGCCTGTAGGGCCTCGCGGACTGTCGCGCGGGAGGCGCCGTAGGTCTCAACCAGCTCCCGCTCGACCAGGCGCTGACCGGGGGCGAAATGCAGGCTGCGGATCGCTGTCCGGATCTCCCCTGTCACACGGGAGCGCACCGACTCGGGGTGGAGCATTGCCGCATCCGCGCGGGAGTCTGCTACCTGGGACATGAGCGCTCCCTTCCCGGTCGGTTGATCGTCAGACAGATCCTACCGGTTGGTCCGATCATGCACCCAGCGGGCGATCTCCGTGTGGTCGGCGGTCTCGGGGAGCTCCTCGGCGGCCTTCGCCCACAACGCGGCGGCAGCGTCCCCGAGCGAGACGTCCGAGCCCAGCTCGTGACCCAGGGCCGTCGCGATGCGCATGTCCTTCAGCAGCAGTGCCAGGCTGAACCCCGAGTCGTAAGTGCCGGGGAGGATGTGCTTGGGGTATTTGGTCTGGGTGGAGCCACTGCGGCCGCTCGAGGTGTTCACCAGCTCCACAAGGACCTCGGGCTCGATCCCGAACCGCTCGCCGGTCTCGATCGCTTCGGCACTGATCAGCAGGTGCGTCGCGGACATCAGGTTGTTCAGAGCTTTCGCAGCGTGACCGGCCCCGACGTCGCCCGCCCGCTGGGCCGTGCCGAGCAGCGCGAAGATCGGCTCGAGCCGGACGATCACCGCGGCGTCGCCCCCGACCATGATCGTCAAGGTGCCGTCCTTCGCGCGGATCACCCCGCCGGAGACCGGGGCGTCCACGAGCGTTGCCCGACGCTCATCGAGCTCGGCCGCAAGCTTCGTGGTCGAGGTCGGTTCGGAGGAGCTCATGTCGACGACGACCGTCCCGGCGGCGAGGTCCGGGAGGATCTCGTGAACCACGGACTCCACGATCCGGGAGTTGGGCAGGGACAGCAGGACCACGTCGGATCCGGCGATCGCCTCGGAGAGGTCACTGTGCGGAGTGCCGCCGTCGTGCGCGAAGCTCTCCCGAGCCGCTTCGGAGACGTCGTATCCCGCGACGCGGTAGCCGCCGCGGACGAGGTGGGTCGCCATCGGCAGGCCCATATGCCCGAGCCCGACGACGGCAAGGCGGAGGTCCATCGTCCCGTCGTCACCTGCAACGTCGGAGGACATTCCCCCATCGGTTCGCGGATCACTCACCGGACTGCTCCTTCTCGATCGTCTCCTCGGCGACCCGGAAGGCCTCCATCGCTGCGGGCACGCCCGCATAGATGGCCGACTGCAGCAGGACCTCCTGGATCTGCTCGACGGTGACGCCGTTGGTCAGCGCTCCCCGCACGTGCACCGCGAGCTCGTGGTGGCGTCCGAGCGCTGCCAGCATCGCCACGTTGATGAGGCTGCGATCGCGGCGCTCGAGCCCGGGGCGACACCACACCGCACCCCAGCAGTACTCGGTCACCAGTTCCTGCATCGGCCGGGCGAACTCGCTGGCCCTGGCGAGCGAGCGCTCCACGTGCTCAGCCCCGAGCACGGACCGTCGCATCTGCATACCCTGGTCGTAGATCGACCGTCCGCTGTCCTCAACGGTCATTTTCGTCCCGTCCTTTCGTCCCGTCCTCGTACTCACCCTGCGTCACTTCCTCGGCCCAGCTCGTCTGCCCCAGCGAGATCGCGACGTGCACGAGGAAGGTGTCCGGGCTGGCTCCGTGCCAGTGGCGTTCTCCCGGCGGGCACCAGACGGTGTCGCCAGGGCGCAGGATCCGGACACCGTCCGCGTCGGTCGCGACGAAGCCTTCACCGGACTGGACCTGGAGGATCTGTCCGTTCTCGTGGCTGTGCCAGTAGGTGCGAGCGCCGGGGGAGAAGGCGACGGTGTTGATGGTGACCCCGTCGGTCCGTCTCATCACCATGTAGTTGTTGACGTCGCCGGTGAACTGCGACCCGGGCTTGGACCCGCGACCCTCCTGCTGTGTGCCGTGGATGAGTTTCACTTGCTGTTCCTTCCCGTGTCGGGGTGGGCATCATGGATCCGGACGCCACCCGAGAGGTCTCCGATCGCGTCGACCACGGAGTTGCTGATCGCGTCCCCGTAGCCGAGCTGGAGGGCGGATCCGAAGGCGGCCATCGGCGCCGCGGAGTTCGGGCTGGCCACGCCGAGATCCGAGAGCAGGCCGACGTAGGCCAGGACGTCCTTCATCATCAGGGCGTTGGAGAGACCACCCTTGAGGTAGTCGCCGTCGACGATCTTCGGGAACCGGGATTGGGTGGCGAAGTTCGTGCCCGAGCTGGTGTTCAGGACCTCGAGCAGCACGTGGAGATCGAGCCCAGCCTTGCGCGCGGCGACCATGATCTCCGAGGTGGCCGAGAGCGCGATCGCGTTCAGGAAGTTGTTCAGCAGCTTCGCCGTGTGGCCGGCGCCCGAGTCCCCGACGCGGTGGACATGAGTGGCGAACGGGGCGAAGACGGAGTCGAGGCTCTCGATCACCGCGGCGTCACCCCCGACCATGAGGGTCAGATCGCCCTGCTCGGCACGGGCGGCGCCGCCTGAGATCCCGGCATCGAGCAGGGCGATCGACCGCTGCGCGGCCTCCTCCGCGAGCGCTCGCGTCGAGGCGGGCTCCGACGTGCTCAAGTCGATGATGATCGTGCCCTCGCCGGCGTTCTCGAGCAGCCCGCCCTCTCCCTGCAGCACCGCCTCGACCACGCGCGAAGAGGGAAGGGAGAGCAGCACGACGTCCGATGCCCGGGCCACCTCCGCGGCGCTCGCGCCCGGCGTCACCCCTGGGGGCGGAGGAGATTTCGGGTCGTGGCCATGGACGGTGAATCCTCCGTCCACGAGCCGGCGGGAGATGCGGCCCCCCATATTGCCGAGGCCGATGAAGCCCAAGGTCGCGGTCTCACTCATGTGCGCTCCTCACAGCGTGCCGATCCGGATTCCCCATCCCTCGAGGTCTCCCTCCAGGGGTGTGTGCTCGTGCATGACGCAGGGGTCGTGGCCAGGGACCACGATCGCGCCGTCTCGGGCCAGGGATCGCAGGTGATCGAACCCCCGGTACATCCGGTCGAGATCGTCGACGATCACGAAGGGACGGTCGCGGTCCAGTTCCTCGAGGTAATGCGCGGCGTCGCTCGCGAGCACCACCATCCCCTCCGTGGTCGGGACGGTGATGATCGACTGCCCGTGGGTGTGGCCTCCGACCTCGGTCATCTCGATCCCGGGAGCCAGGGCGGTGCTGCCGTGGAACCGGTCGAGGCGGCCGGCCTCCTGCAGTGTTCGCAGGTGCTGCAGCTCGGCGTCCTCGACCGAGTGGTGGAACAGGATCCGGTCGGCCGTCGGGCCGTTCCAGAACGCGAACTCGGAACCGGAGATGACGATGCGGGCGTTCGGGTAGTCGACGAGGTTGCCGATGTGGTCGTAGTGGGCGTGTGTGATCGCGAGGAGCTGCGCAGCGCTGGGATCGACGCCGGCCCGTCGCACGAGCGTCGTCGGGTGCTCGAGATGCCCGCGGGCACGATTCCGGCCGCCCTCGAGGCTGTATCCCGAGTCGACCACGATGGTCGTGTCATGCCCTCGGATCACCCAGACGTAGTAGTCCATCTGGACCGGCTCGTCGGGCTCCCCGTACAGGTGATGGTTCAGGTAGACCTCCGAGCGCACGGTCATCCGCGACGCGTATCTGAGCGCCAGGACCTCGTAGTTCTCCGTCATCGGGACCACCTCCGCGAGCCAGTATGTCTGACAATATTCTCGCGCGCAAGACGTTCCATCATTGACGACGGATGTCGTCGCACGTGGCGCGAACTGCAAGATGCATCCGCGCGACCAGCATTGATAGCGAGGTTGCGCGCCATCTCCTGTCGCTGCCACACGTCGATCGCGACCAGGCCTTGACAGCGATGCAATGTCAGGCAAAAGTGTCTGACAACCACTCAAAGGAGAGAACGCGCCATGACCACTGACTCGGCATCGGCCAGCGCCCCCCGATCCGCTCTGCGGCGATCTGCGGGTCAGGACGCCTCGACAGAGCACAAGCGCAAGGCGGCAACACGTGGAGCGGTCTACGCGGAGTTCGTCGATATGTTCGACATCTATCTGCCGACCGTGATCCTCACGCCGGCAATCCTCTACTTCCGCCCGGCCAGTCTGAACCCGGCACTCGATACGTTGCTGACCTCGCTCGTCTTCGTGACAACCCTGGTAGGCAGGCCAATCGGTGCTGCGATCTTCGGACACA
This sequence comes from Brachybacterium sp. ACRRE, assembly GCF_022346485.1. Lineage (NCBI taxonomy): Bacteria > Bacillati > Actinomycetota > Actinomycetes > Micrococcales > Dermabacteraceae > Brachybacterium > Brachybacterium sp. ACRRE. The sequence continues at coordinate 15,004 of NZ_JAKRMO010000055.1, forward strand.
TGGCCGATCGGGCCGGACGCCGTCGGACGACCATCATCTCGGTGAGCGGATTCGGGATCTGCACGCTCTTGATCGCGCTCATCCCCAGCTACGCACAGATCGGAATCGCCTCGTTCTGGATCCTGATCCTGCTCCGACTGCTGGACGGAATTTGTCTTGGCGGCGGCTACACGGGAGCCCTGCCGCTGGCCATGGAGTACTCGCCGAAATCGCGTCGTGGACTGCTCGGTGGAGTGGTCCTCGCCGCGTTCCCGGCTGCCTACATCGTGATCAACCTGCTCGGGCTCGCCTCGTTCTCGGTCTTCACGGTCGGCGGAGCGGATTCGAGTTACTCCCAGTGGGGCTGGCGGATCCCGTTCGTGATCGGCGCCGCACTCGCTGGCTGTCTTGCGCTGTACTACGCGCGAAGCGTCTCTGAGTCGGAGATCTGGAACGTCAGCGAGGGAACCGAGTCCTCTCCCTTGGTCGAAATCTTCCGCGGAGACACACTGAAAAATTTCCTGCAGGTCTTCCTGTTGATGTCGGGCTTCTGGCTGACGCAGAACATCGTCACGCTGCTGCTGCCAGCCTCAGTGCTGCCGGGGACCCTCCAGCTCGACGGTACCCAGCTGACCACGACTCTTCTGGTCGCCTACTTCTTCCTGATCTTCAGCTACATCGCCTCCGGACTCATCGCTCAAAAGATCGGCCGTCGACGGTTCTTCGTCATCATCGGACCCACCATCGCCGTGCTCGGCTCCGCCCTGATGATTCTGCTCATGAACAGCGCTGGCAGCTCGTGGCTGTGGATCACCGTTCTGGTCACGATTTTCACGATCATCGTCACCTCGCCGTGGGGCGTGGTCCTTCCCTACATCACCGAGAGGTTCCACACCGGCGTCCGAGCGTCCGGTTTCGGCCTCGCCTTCAGCGCTTCGGTGGTACTGCCCTCGTTCTACGCCTTCTACCTCGGCGGCCTCGAGAAGTTCATGGCACCGACAGCCGCAGTCTGCGCACTGCTGGTGATCGGCGGTCTTCTCGGCGGGCTCGGCGGACTGCTCGGACCGGAGACCAAGGACGTCGATTTCACCGAGGAGTGACGGTGCCGCGGTCCGCTCACTCGGTCTCGCGGGCCGCTGCCCCTGAATCCTTACCCAGCACACAGAAGGAGTCTCTGATGGGCACGCACAACACGATCAGCTTCGAGATGGCTCGGGAGCGCTTCATCCAGGACAGGGGCACGTGGTCCCCCTCCTGGGAGGCGGTCGGCAGCCTGGATCCGACGTTCCTGGACGCCTACCGGAAGCTGAGCACAATTCCCTCACGCTCCGGGCACCTGGAGCCGAAGGTCCAGGAGCTGATCTTCCTGGCCGTCGACGCCAATGCCACGCACCTATTCGCCGCGGGCGTCGAACCTCATCTGAAGCGAGCGCTCGAGCTCGGGGCGACCCGTGAAGAGCTCACCGAGGTGCTCGAGCTGATCGCGACCCTCGGTATCCACGCCATGAACATCGGAGTGCCGATCCTGGTGGAGGAGCTTCGCGTCGCCGGTCTCGACGACGAGGCATCCCTAGACGGTCATCAACAGGAGCTGAAGGCGGAGTTCACCCGGACCCGCGGCTACTGGCACGAATTCTGGGAGGACATTCTCCGCCTTGCGCCTGACATGTTCGAGGCATACGTGGAGTTCTCCTCGGTGCCTTGGCGCTCCGGGCCGCTGTCCCCCAAGGTGAAGGAACTGATCTACATCGCGTTCGACACTGCTGCCACCCACCTGTACGAGCCGGGGCTGCGCCTGCACATCAAGAACGCCCTTGGATACGGCGCCACCGCGGGAGAGATCCTCGAAGTCATGGAGATCGCGTCCACGCTCGGTATCCACGGGCCACTGACCGCGGCCCCGGCTCTGGTCGAACTCACGAACACGGATACCCCGCAGCAGAACGCTGCGAGCGATGAGGAGGGCCAGGCATGAGCACTGTGGTCGACCACTGGATCGATGGCACAACGGTTCTCGGACGGGACCACCACGACATCCGCGGCACCGTGGACAACAGCGTCCACGTCCGGGTCGCGGTCGGCAGTGCCAAGGAGGTCGCGCTAGCCACCGAGGCCGCATCCCGAGCGGCTGCAGACTGGCGCTGGCTCGACGGGCCGACGCGGGGACGCATCCTCCGTGCGATCGCGGATCGTATCCGCGAGCAGAGCGAGGAGCTCGCCGCGATCGAGATCGCGGACACCGGGAAGACCCCGGCGACCGCCGCCGCGGAGATCGAGATCTCCGCGCAGTACTTCGAGTTCTACGGCACGCTCGTGAACCTGCCGGTCGGTGACGTCCTGGACGTCGCGAGGGACCAGCACGTGTACACCAAGCGAGAGCCGTTCGGTGTGGTCGGTGTCATCACCCCGTGGAACCTGCCGTTGAACCAGGCGGCGCGGGCCATCGCCCCTGCGCTCGCTACCGGGAACACTCTCGTGTGCAAACCGGCCGAGGTCACCTCCCAGTCCACGGTTCGGCTCGCTCAGATCGCTGAGGGGTGCGGGTTGCCCTCGGGGGTCCTGAACGTCGTGTGCGGATCGGGATCGGTCGTCGGAGAGGCGATCGTACGGGACCCGCGGGTGCGGAAAGTCGCCTTCACTGGGAGCGTGGGCGTGGGACGCGCGATCGGACAGATCGCCGCCGACCGGCTGATCCCGCTAACCCTCGAGCTGGGTGGCAAGAGCGCGTGCATCGTGTTCGACGATGCGGACTTGGACCGCGCGGCCGAAGAAGCGGTCCGCGCGTTCGTGGGCAACGCAGGGCAGGTCTGTTCCTCCGGTACCCGTCTCCTGGTGCAGGACACCATCCACGACCGCTTCGTCGAGCGGGTCTCCGAGCTGGTGCGCGAGAAGTCCCCAGGCCGGGATTACGGCCCGATGATCACGTGGCCGCAGTTCCGCACCGTGCAGGGATACCTGACCGAGGCACACCAGAGTGGGCTCACCCCTTCGGTCGGCGGCAGGATCGAGAACCGGGATCCGTCCTCAGGGGCTTACGTGCCCGCAACCGTCTATCCGGACGTCGCGCCGGACAACAAGTTGGTCCGCGAGGAGATCTTCGGGCCCGTGCTGGTGACGACCCCATTCTCCGGCGAGGACGAAGCTCTGCGCCTCGCAAATGATTCGGACTTCGGCCTCGTCGGTGCCGTGTTCACCCAGGACATCTCCCGAGCTTTCCGCGTCGCCGAGCGCATCGAAGCCGGCCAGATCGGGGTCAACACCTGGGTGACCGGCGCGGTCGAGACACCCTTCGGCGGATGCAAGGCCTCGGGGTATGGACGCGAGAAGGGGATCGAGGCCCTGCACCACTACTCGCAGATGAAGAGCGTGATCATGCGACTCTGAACGCCCTCCGGGCAATCGGCCATTGCGGCGGTCACTCGCAGATGCGGCCCAATCGGGGACTGACTACTCACCCGCAATATAAAGTTATCGGTGAGTTCGCCCCCTCACCGCATCATCTGCCCACGCTGGTAGTGCGCCCCAGAGTGTTCGCGTGCCCCACGTGGCCCCCGACGGTTCCCACTCCTCCCTCCACTTATCACTAGAGTTTCTCCGTGCCCACCTCCCATCGTTCCACCACCCGTCGGCGCAGCGGATCCTCCCGCCGCAGCAGCGGATCGACTCGTCGGAAGTCCTCTGGCGGCTCGCGGAGCAGGGGCTCCCAGCGCGAGCTCCCCTTCGTCGGCCCCGGCGAGCGCCTCTGGGTCCTCGACGTCCCCTACGGCACCCAGGTCGAGGGCGCGTCCTGGCATCCCGCCGTCCGGATGCACCTGCACGTCGGCCGGACCCTCCCTGCGCACCTCGCGCCCTACGCACCTGGCCCACACACCCTGGGTCGTTTCCTCGAGAACACCCTCAACACCGACTCCCCCGCGCCGATCCCCGAACCTTCTGAGGGCTTCGAGCCCCGGCAGAACCAGTACGAGGCGGCCGACGCGATCGCCGAGCGCGCCGCGGCGGGCGGCCGGCAGTTCCTGCTGGCGGACGAGCCGGGTGTCGGCAAGACGATCTCCGCGGTCCTGGGCGCGAGCGCGGTGGGGTCTCTGCGCGACGCTCAGCGCGTGCTGGTGGTGGCGGACCGTCCGGCGGCGATCACGATCGGCCACTGGTGCCGGACCATCACGGCGCTCGGCGACAGCGGCCTCGAGTGGGTCGTCATCACCTGGGACCGCCTCGAGAAGGTCTCCGACTACGACTGGGACGTGATCATCGCCGACGAGGCGCACGCCCTGCGCCGCACCACGACGAAGCGGTGGAAGCTCTGGGCGAAGATCTCGGGACATGCAAGGTCGCATGATGCCGCGCCGTTCGTCATCGCGACGACCGCGACGCCCGGCCACACGCCCCTCGAGCTCCCCTATCTCGCTCCGGCCTACGCGCAGGTGCACGACGAACCGATGAAGGCGTGGACCTCGGCTTCGAAGACCGACGCGTCCTTCGCCGATGCGCTCGAGCGCCACGGGATCGGCCTGGAGCGAGGGCGCTATGGCGCCACGTGGACGACGGACCCTGCACGCCGGGCTGAGGATCTTGCGCGAGTGCGCACCTGGCTCGAGGACGCGCAGCCGCCCGCCATGCTGCACCGCGCCGCGCCCTGGGGGCCCGTGCCGATCTCGGGGATGCCGGTGGCGCTCACGCAGGCCGAGCGCTCCGCGTACGAGGCCGAATGGGGCGAGTTCTGCCGTGAGATGGACCTGGCCCGGCGCGGACGCAACACCGCGAAGGGCCGCGCGGCCCTGCTGCGATTCCGCCAGAAGGCCGGGCTGATCCGCGTCGACTCCACGGTCGCCTGGATCGCCCAGCAGGTCGAGGCGGAGCGCCAGGTGGCGTGCTCGGTCGAGTTCGTGGGCACTGCCGCTGACCCGATCACCGAGCGTCTGCAGGATGCGGGCCTGGAGGTCGCGACGATCTTCGGACGGGACCGCTTCGACGTCGAGGCCGAACGGCTGCGATTCCAGCGGGGCGAGGCGAAGGTCTGCGTGTTCACCTCGGTCGCCTCGATCAGCCTGCACGCCGGCGAGCAGCTCCCCGGCGGCGAGCAGGCGAGCACCGAACCGCGCGTCGGCGTCTTCCACCAGGCCCGCTTCTCGGGCATCGCGGGTCGGCAGGTCACCGGCCGCACCCACCGCGACCACCAGGTCTCGCCCTGGCACATCGCCTATGCGCAGGACACCGTGGAGGAGCAGGTCAGCAAGGTGATGGTGGAGCGCATCGCTGCGGCGTCGGACACCGTGGGCGGGGACACCGAGCAGTTGGCCGACGTCGCGCAGCTGCTCGGGGCGGACTGGCTGCCGGCGGGGAGTCTGACCCAGGACGGAGCCTGACACCGCCACATCGACGAGAGGCGCACCCCAGTGGGCCTCGCGATGTCACCGCTTCGCTCCAGCTCTGTCCCCCTCCCTCACTATCCTTTCCCCAGGGGAACAAGGGGAGCCATGAACGACATCGAGAAGACGCCGACCACGGCGATCCGGTCCGCGGAGAAACTTCGACGACGTGCCGTCGGCGCGGGTGCGGCCGCGCAGTCACGCCTCGCGACGGCCACCCGTGCAGCGCGCTCACGGCTGGTCGAGGCGGCCGGCACGACGACCGCTCACGTGAAGACCGCGGCCGGCACCGCCCAATCCACCGCGTCCGACGCATTGAAGAGGCTTCCGCTCTCCCGCGATCGCGCACTCCGATCGGAGATCACGCCGTCGGAACTAACTGCAGACGTGAAGCTGAGCCTCTGTCGGGAACTGGTGGCCCTCGCACGTGCCGACGGCGCGCTGCATCCCAGTGAGATCTCTGCGCTGTACCTGTTGCTGACCACGATGGATCTGGACCCCGAGGCACGCACCGAGCTTCGCGGACTCATCGCCGCCGCCCAGCACACGCCCGTCGGCATCTCGCCTCGCAATGACGACCTCGACGCCGGGCACGTACCCGGAGCCTTCCTCGACGACATCGCCGACGAGCATCGTGAGGCCGTCGCCACCGCTGTCGTCCACCAGATGGTGCGTCTGGCGCTCTCCGACGGAACGATCAGCGACACCGAGCGCGCGATGATCGACGAGGTGGCAACGAGGATCTTCGATGAGCGGGGCCCGCACCTGGTGGCGTCCATCGAGCGTCTCGTCGGGAAGGAATCCGAGTTCCTGGCCGGCCGCATCACCACCGGCCAGTTCGAGACGGCGACGAAGGACATCGCCGCGAAGGCCGCCGCCTTCGGCACACCGATCGCTGCCATCTCCCTCGCCGGCAGCGTGACCGGACTCGGCGCCGCCGGGATCACGTCGGGCCTGGCAGCACTCGGGTTCGGCGGCCTCCTGGGACTGAGTTCGATGATGACCGGGATCGGCACCGTCGTGATCCTCGGCGTGCTCGTCCACCAGGGCACCCGGTACGTGCTCGGCACGAACGAGCGCAGCCGGGACACCCGGCGCGAACACCTCATGCAGCAGGTGATCGGTCAGCACCAGCGGGCGATCGCCGACCTCACCGACGACATTGGCGTCCTCGCCCGTCGGATGGAGCAGCAGCTCGCGCGCACCACGGCCAACGAGCAGAACCTGGCCGACCTCCGCAGCGACCTCGAGGCCTTCCAGATGGCGCTCGCGGACCTCCAGGCCAGCAAGACGGCCGTCGAGGAGCAGGCGGCCGGCGCATGACACCCCGTCCCCTCGCCGACGCGTCCACTGCGGTCGCCTACCAGGACGTGACGCTCGGCCGGCTGCGCGGACTGTTCGATCAGATCGACGTCGATCTCGAGGACGTCCTCCTCCGTGAGGAGAGCGTGGCACGCTCCCTGCGCGAGACGTCCTCGGAGATGGACGCCGTGCGCGCACGGCTCGAGGCCCTCGGGATCCAGGTGCAGGGCGAGCGACGAGCAGACCTGCCCACCGACCCCGACCTCTCCGAACCGTCCGTCCCGCGCTACCCGGTGCCGGAGACGATCCGCGAGACGGACGTGGAGCAGCTCGCCCGACGGGCCGAAGCGCACCTCGAACGTCTCGGCATCGACCTCTCCCGAGACCCTCTGCAGCAGGTCCTCCCGGATTCCCGGATCGCTTCCTCCCTGGAAGCCTTCTCCCGCGAGCACGGGGACGTCTCCTGGCGCAGCAGCGACTGGGGCGTCGTCCTCGCCGCGGGCGCGATCGCCACGCTCCTGGACATCGTGCTCGTGCGGATCCCGCGCGATACCCACTTTCTGGGACGGAGCCAGTCGGGCTCACCGCTCACCGGCTGGCTCCAGGACAAGCAACGGGCTGCGTCGATCCATGCACGGTTCCTGCGCCGGTTCGAAGCCACGGCGAAGGTCCCGTACGACGCGGCGACGAACGCTGCCACCGGAGGGCTGGTGGACGGGATGCGGCCCGCGACGCATCGTCTGCAGAGCTTCGGGCACGATCCTCTGCTCGGTTTCCTCTGCGGCGTCGCGGACATCATGCACGGCTCGGGCACGTACGTCGACAAGGCGGGGAAGGTCGTGCAGGTGGCCGCCCGCAGCGATCCGGTCGATCTGATCTCCGCGCTCCTGATGCAGATTCGGCATCTGCTCTCGGACGTGTACACCCCCGCGGGATTGCCCGCTCCCCTGTTCTCCCTGCTTCAGCTCGGCACCGTCGCGTCGCCCTTCGCGCTCGGCCCGTCCGGGGTGAAGGTGCCCTGGACCGACGTCGCGCGGTTCATGTACACGCACGGCTACGACCTGCGGCACTGCTTCTCGATGGGCGTCGTCCCCGGGACCGTCGAGATGATCATCCGCGCCTACTGGCTGCTCGACGGCTTCGCCCGCGGAGTCGACCCGTCGCAGCGCAAGCGCGAGACGCTCAAGTTGCGCTCCATGCTGCTGATGGGCCACTCCTTCGCGACGTCGGGCACGCTGCTCAAGACCGGCGTGCTGTTCGGCATGAACCCGCTGGCCCTGAACTACTCGCAGATCCTCGCCATGGGGCCGACGTCTCTCGCGTGGCTGCGGGAGTCCTCGGCTCGCGACCGCCGAATCGCGCGCGGGCTCGAGGAGACATGGGAGCAACTGGCGAGCGGTCTCTGAACCTCCGCCGATTCGCGCGGATCTGCTGCTCTGCCGACGGCGGGCTCTGTGTCTCCCGAGACTCGTGCTCTCCGCTTTCTCTCCGCCGTCTCCGCAGCGGTCGACGATCCCCGCCTCCGTCCCGAGCCTGACGATCGACGTGACAGGAACGCCCTACGTCACCCCTCGCCCACCGCGACGCCCAACGCCTCCGCGTGCCCGCTGGCCACCCACGCGAGGTCGATGTCCCGCGAGGTGATGCCGCCGACGTCGTGGCTGGACAGCGTCACCGTGACCTCCGGATACGTCAGCACGATGTCCGGGTGGTGATTCGCCTCCTCTGCCGAGGCGCCGATGCGGTCGACGAGGGCGAGCCCGGTGGCGAAGTCGCCCGTGGCGAAGCGGGCGGTGAGCTGCTCACCGTCGAGCGTCCACCCCGCCGGGGCGGCCTCGCTGATCTCCGATGCGGTCAGGGTCTTCTTCGGATCGGCCATGTGTCCATCGTGCGCCTCCGGATCCACGAGGGCCACCCCTCCGGCCGTTCCATGTGCCCGCACCTGGTCGAGCGCATCGCAGCTGCCTCGGACACCGTGGGCGGAGACACCGAGCAGTCGGCCGACGTCGCGCGGCTGCCCGGGTCGGACTGGGTGCCAGCGGGGGCGTGACCCGGTTCTGCGCCTCGGGTACGACCGTTCTTCGCCGAGTGGTCGTCCCGTTGATCGCCGCGAGCGTCATCGTCGCGGCTCTCGCGGTCTCACTGGTGGCGGATGTGATCGGCACGCGCAGCAAGCAGTCGAAGGTCTGACCCCACGCTCCGCCTCGTCAGTCGAAGATGCTCAGCACCCGGAACGGCAGCTTGATCAGCCACCAGATCCCGCGGCCCACCCAGGCGATCGCTGACCAGGGCACCAGGAACAGGTCCCAGATGCTGTAGGGGCTGGTGCGCGAGGCGCGGCGCGCGCGCTCCTGCATCTCCGGGTCCTCCGGTCCGGGCACGCCCGACGTGTATCGCGAACCGTCCGGCGGCGTGGGCTGCGAGCCGTACTGGGCCTGTCCGTTCCCCGAGGCGTCCGCCGCCCCGTTCCCGAGCCCGCTCATCGCGCGGGCCCGCCCCGCTGCGCGAGCTTGTCCTTGAACCCCTGGAAGGCGCCCTTGATCCCGGTGGGCTCGTCCTCGTCCTCCGACGGCAGCTCCACGTGGTCGACGATCGCGCGCATGGTGGCGACGTCGATGCTGGGCATCCCTCCCCCGAGCAGCACGCCGATCCTCTCGCCGACCAGCACCTCGAGCCCGTCGGCCGCCTGCTGACCGCGGGACTCGCGGGCCGTCTCGAGGCGGTCGCGCAGCATCCGCTCGGCGGCGGCCGATGCGGGGACCGGCTCCGGATGGCCGGCGACGGAGATGTGTTCCACGGGTGCGTCCTCTCGGGCTGGGGCGGCGGTGTCTGCCTCGGCGGTGTCTGCCCCGGCGGCGTCGCCGGGCGATGGCGGATGGAACGACGGTGTCGCCGGGCCCGCAGCAGCGCGGCACCCGGCGGACCGATCAGTCGGTGCCCGCCCCATTCTGCTCCGGGCGCGCCGAGGCCGGAGCCTCGTCCACGGTCTGCGCTCCCGTCTCGCCCGTCGGCCGCGGCTCGCTGCTCCCGCCGTTCCCCACGGCCCTGCCGTTCCCAGCGGCCCCACCGGCCCCGCCGGCACGGTGCGATCCGCCCGTCCCGCTCGCGCCCTGCCCCCGCAGGGCCTCCCCGAGCGCCTCGCCCTGGGCGCGGCCCTGGGCCTCGCCGGCCACGCGGCCCTGGATGAGGTCGGGGATGCTCAGCCCGAGCGTCGCCTCGACCGTGTCGAAGACGCCGCGCAGGGCCCCTGCGGACTCGCCGGAGAACTGCTTGCCGGCGACGTCGCCGTCGTTGCCGCCGGAGCTGACCACGGTGATCTCGCCGATCTGCGCGTAGCCCTTGGCGAAGGTCTCCATGAGGGTGGGCAGCTGGTCGACGACGCGCTGGGCGAGCAGCGCCTCCTGGTTCTCGCGCAGCGCCTCGGCCTCGGCGCGCATGGCGTCGGCGCGGGCCTCGCCGGCCAGTCGCTGGGACTCGGCGTCGGCCTCGGCGCGCAGCTTCACGGCGCGGGCGTCGGCCTCGGCGACCTCGGCGCGGGCCTCGGCCTGGCGGCGCTGCTCGAACGCGGAAGCCTCCGCGTCCTTCTGCCTGCGGTAGAGCTCGGCGTCCGCGACGCGCTTGACGTCGGCGTCCAGCTGCGCCTGCTTGTTCTCGGCCTGCTGCTGGAGGACCTCCTGGCGGGACTTCTCCCCCGCCAGGACCTGGGCCTGCTCGGCCTGCGCCTGCGCGCGCCCGACCTCGGCCTGCGCGTTCGCCTTGTTCGTGTCCAGTGCCTGCTGCTCGACGAGGTTCTGCTCCTCGTTGCGGATGCGCTCCTTGGCGACCGCGCGCTCGGCGTTGGTCTGGCTGATCTCTGCGGCCTGGCGCTTGTCCTCGATCTCCGGGGCGCCGAGGGACTGGATGTAGCCGACGCCGTCGGTGATCCCGCGGATCTGGAAGGAGTCGAGGATCAGGCCCTGCTCGCGCAGCTCGGGGATCACGGTCTCGGCGATCTGCTCGGAGAAGACCTTGCGGTCCCGCATGAGCGAGATGACGGACTGCTGGGCGATCACGCCGCGCAGCACGCCCTCGAGCTGGTCCTGGGTGAAGGACTCGATGGCCTCGTCCTGGGAGGCGAAGCGCTCGGCCGCCCGGCGCACCAGCTCGCGGTCCGAGCCGATCTTCACGAGCGCCACAGCCTCGACGGCGAGGGTGACGTTGTCCGAGGACTGCGCCTCCGCGCGCATGTTCACCTGGCGCTGGCGCAGCGAGATGACCTCGTGGCGCTGGGTGATCGGGTTGACGATCGCCTTGCCGTTGACGACCACCGTGGTCGCGGACGTGGAGCCGTCCTCGTTCTTCTGGCTCTTGCCGGAGATGACCAGCGCCTCGTCGGCCCGCGCGACCTTGATCCAACCGCGGACCAGGAAGAACGCGATCACCGCGATGACGAGGAGGGCGACGACGACCACGGCGATGAAGCCTGCGATCCCGATGCCGAGGAATGTGCTTCCCATGGGAGTTCCTTCTGGGGAGGGGACAGTGGGGCAAGGATCCCATGGATTCGTGCTGAAGAACGGGGCCGAGAGAACCCGGGGATGGGCAGAAGTCCCCATGGACCGGCGGTGTCGGTAGCCGTAGGTTGACGTCGGCACGGGCAGATCAGGAAACGGCGCTGCGAGGGGACGATGTCGGGATTCTTGGGGGCGGACACCCACCAGCTCCGCGCTTTCAGCTCGGCGCTGGCTGCGCAGTCGAGACGCGTCGACGAGCTCATGCGAGGGCTCGACGCCACGATCCTCCGTGAGGACGCGTGGATCGGACCCGACGCCGAGGCATTCCGACTCTCCTACCGCACACAGGTCCGCTCCAGCGCCCTGAGCGCCGCCGCGCGCCTCGCCGCGCTCTCGAAGCAGCTGACGCACCAGGCGGATCAGCAGGACACGGCCTCGTCAGCCGACGCGCCCGCCGTCGCGTCCCCCACCGTCGTGCCGTCATCAGGCAGCGCGTCCGCGTCTGGCACCCTTCTGGGGCTGACCGGTGCACCGAGCGCCTTCGTCAGCGGTGCCGCGGCATCGGCAGCTCTGGGGCTCCTGGGTCAGCGTGGGGACAATCGCAGCGCACGCGTCGGCACCGGTCTCAGGAACTCCCCGCGCCGCTCCGGCGACGACTCCTACGACCCCAATGCGAAGAACCCAAACGCCCAGTACTCCACTCCCGGCCCCACCCCGACCCGCGCTGGTCAGACGGGTCTCGGCACCGGCGTCCCCGGCACCCGGGCCGACACGCCCGCTCCGCCGTCGTGGACTCCTCCGGCCGACGGCGCGGGCGAATACGACTCCGAGTTCGGCGGCCCCAAGGACCATGCCGTGCATTCTCTTGCCCGTGAAGGCGCTGACCTCAAACGCGCCGATTGGCCCCACGCCGCCGACCATCTGGACCACTTCCTCGACAACACGGGAGAGGACTACTCCACGGACGTCGACGGGCTCCTCAAGGACCAGCCGCATGTCGCGCAGAAGATCGAGGAGACGCGCGAACAGGCGGGTCACGACGCCGTCGCCCAGGCACAGAAGGACGGAGCCACTGGCCCGATCACCTACCCGCTCAGCACCCCGTGGGCGAGCCACACCGGCGACCCGGACGAGGGCGATTGGTTCTACGCCTCCGGAAGCTACAACTTCAACCAGACCGGCACCGTGACCGCGTACCCTCCTGACGAGGACCACCCCGAGTGGCGGTACGAGGCCGATGCCCAGGTCAACTTCCGCGACCGGTACAACTGGGACGGCGGCAAGGCGACCCAGATCGGCCCGTTCACGGTGAGCGACGAATCCCTGGCGGCGCTCCACCGCGGTGGCCTCGCCCTGGAGTACAACCTTGTCGGGGCGTCCTCCACCCAGCACTCGGAAGGGTCCGTGACGTGAGACGACGAGCTCTTCTCCCCCTGCTCCCCCTCGCGGTCGGCACGATGCTGCTGGCCGCCTGCGAGAACTCCGACCCCGAGGAGACCGAGATGGATGCCGAGACCGTGCTCGACGCTGCGGGCCTCAGCGCCCCCGATCTGGAGGCCTCCGTGGCCGACGCGCCCCTGAAGGGCGACGAGGCGTGGAGCAGGGTCGTCACCTTCTCCGGCCCCGCCGACGTGATCGACGCATGGGTGGCGGACAACTTCCCCGACGGCATCGAGTCTCGCGCCTTCAAGGACGACATGGCTGCGGCGACCGAGCGCCTGGGGGACGGCACGCAGAAGAAGGGCGACCGCATCGCCGAGGGCGTCGAGGGATCGGCGGCGTTCGTCGTCGTGGTCGGGCAGGAGGACGAGCCCGTCGTGCATGTGGCGGTGCGGCAGACGGGGCGCTGACCGTGTCGACGGCTGGAGAGGCGCAGGCGTCCCCCGCGTCCCCTGATGTACTCGCTCGGATGGATCTTCACCCCCGCACCGCGGCCGACGCTCCGGCGCTCACCACGTTCCTGCGCGAGGTCGATCTGACCCTGAGCGGCCTGGATGCGCCGACGGTCCGGCTGTGGACCCAGCGCGATGAGGACGGCGCGATCGTCGCGAGCACGGGGTTCGAGATCAGCGCCGACGGCCGCCACGCGCTCATCCGCAGCGTCGCCGTGAGCCCCTCGCATCGCTCGCGCGGCTGCGGCACCGTGCTCGCGCGCTTCGCCCTCGAGCGCGCGGCGCAGGAGGGCGCGCAGACCGCCTGGCTGTTCAGCCGCCGGTCCGGGCCGTTCTGGCAGGGCCTGGGGTTCGCCCCCGCGCACCGCGAGGACCTCGCCGCAGCCCTCGCGGAGACCCATCAGGTGCGGCTCTTCCGGGAGACGGGCCAGCTGGAGCGGGAGGTCGCCTGGTCGCGTCCGCTGAACGCGGCCTGACGCGTCCGGCCGCGGGCCTATACGATCGATCGGTCCCCACCGCTCCCGCTGGCCCGTCTCCCGGAAGAGCCGCACCTGATGGGTCTCCGCGAGGGCTGCGGCGAGGTCCTCGCGGTGCGCGGGGGCGAACCCCAG
>NZ_JAKRMO010000056.1:0-28567 GCF_022346485.1 Brachybacterium sp. ACRRE
GGTATGGGGAGGGGGTTCCCGCCCCGCCCCTGCGCCCCGGATACCACGGATGCGCGCCGTTGATCGGTGCGAAGTACTCCGAGGCATAGGCGCCGTCGCCCGGGGCGAAGGAGACGCCGTCCTGCCCGCCGATGACGGCTGTGATGCCCTGGCGCAGCAGCGCGAGCTGCACGTCCTCGTCGAAGACGGCGGCGTCGGCGTGGGAGTGCGCGTCGACGAAGCCGGGCATGACGAGGCGTCCGTCGGCCTCGATCACGGGCGTCCCGGGCTCTGTCGTGATCGTGCGGCCCGTGCCCGACGCGGAGACCTCGGCGATGCGCTCGCCGTCCACGAGCACGTCGGCGCGCACGGTTGCGGCGCCGTCACCGGGGACGACGCGCCCTCCGCGGATCAGCAGCCGGCCCATGTCAGGTCGTCTCCAGGGCGCGTAGCCGGCCGGCGTCGGCCGTATCGGGACGGATCGAGGCGGCGGCGGTGGCGATCGCGCCGATCAGGCAGATGACGACGACGTAGACGATGACCGGCCAGATCTCTCCGCTCGCCCAGCCCACGAGCGCGGTCGCGATGAAGGGGGCGAGCCCGCCGCCGAGCGTGTTGGAGAGCTGGTAGCCGACGTTCACGCCGGTGGTCCGCTCCTCGACGTCGAACATCTCGGTGAGCAGGGTCGAGAGCGTCCCCTGCATCATGACGCCGGGGATCACGAACCCCACGATCATGCCGAGCCAGATGAGCGCGGGCACATGCGTCCCGTACAGCAGGAACGCCGGCCAGACCAGCAGGGCGAAGCCGATGCAGCCGGCGATGTAGACGCGGCGGCGGCCCACCCGGTCCGAGAGCGCCCCGTAGGCGGGGGCGACGAAGATCTGCAGCACGCCCACGATCATCGTCCCCAGGAAGCCCACCTGGGGCGGGACGCCGCCGGAGACCATGTAGGAGAGCCCGTACGTGAGCACCACGTAGCCCGCGATGGACTGCGGGAGGCCGATGAGGATGCCCAGGATCGTGTTCCGGGGGTGGCGCACCACCTCGACGATGGGAGAGCGGCGCCGGATCCTGCCCAGCTCGATCTCCTGGGTGTGGGTCGTGAACTCCTCGGACTCCTGCAGCTGGCGCCGCAGCAGCACCGCGCAGACGGACAGCACCAGGGAGAAGACGAACGGGATGCGCCAGCCCCAGGTCATGAAGAACGAGTCCGGGCCCAGGCCGAGGCCTGCCATCATGCCGGCGGAGAGGACGTTCGCGACCCCGGCGCCGCTGATGAGGAAGGCCCCGAACAGTCCCCGCCGGCCGACGGGCGCGTGCTCGACGACCATCGTCGCCGCGCCGCCCATCTCCCCGCCGACGAACAGGCCCTGGAGCATCCGCATCACCAGCAGCAGCACGGGCGCCGCGAGGCCGACCATGCGGTCGGGCGGGATGAACCCGATCGCGGCCGTGGACAGGCCCATGCCGATCACCGTGACCAGCAGCGTGACCTTGCGGCCCATGCGGTCGCCGATGTAGCCGAACACGACGCCGCCGAGGGGTCGGAACAGGAAGCCGACGGCGAAGGTCGCGAAGGACTCGAGCTGGGCGACGAAGGGGTCGTTGCCCGAGAAGAAGACCTGCGGGAACACAGCGGCGGCCGCGAGTCCGTACAGGTAGTAGTCGAAGTACTCCATCAGGGTGCCGACGGCGCCGCCGGCGATGGTGCGGGCCTGCGCGCGGCGCGGGCGCCCGGGCCCGGGGGCGGCGGGACGGGAGTCGGCGAGGCCGTGCGTGGCCGCGGACTCCGGGGAGCGCTGAGGGGTCGCGGCGCTCATGAGCGCCTCGCGGCGGGGCGTGAAGTCATGGCTCATGTCCTCCTTGACGTGGCCTGTCGATGGGGCGTGCACCCAGCTCGGGATGGTGGGACCGTGCGGCAGAGCTGGGCGATCGGGCTGGTCGAGCGCCGATGCGGAGCGAGACTACGCGATGCTGTACTGAAATTCTAGGTGGCTGACAGAATGTCTGTCCATGTGGGTGCGATGATGTCCGTGCATCGACGAACGGAGAGTGCCGTGACGACGACCTCAGCTGCGAAGACCGACGCTGCGCAGACCGGATCTGCGCTGGCCGAGTCTCCGCAGACGGACATGCGCTTCGCCGACATCGACGAGGCCCATCGCGCTCTCGCCCCGGTCATGGAGGCGATCGCCGCCGTCGGCGGGCCGCACTGCGAGGTGGTGCTTCACGACCTCTCGGCGGGCGACCTCGAGCATTCGATCCACGCGATCCTCCACGGCGAGGTCAGCGGCCGACGGGTCGGCGGCCCCTCCACGAACCTGGGGGCCGAGGTGCTGCATGACCAGAGCCGCGACCACAACGCCTTCGGGTACCGCGCCCGCGCGGCCGACGGACGCGAGCTGATCAGCTCCTCCGTCTACTACCGCGACCACGAGGGCCGCATCATCGCCGCGCTGTGCATCAACCGCGACCTCACCCCGGTGCAGGGCGCGATGGACGCGCTCGCCGCGCTGCTCCCCGCCTCCGCCGACGACGCGTCCTCCGAGCCCCAGGAGCTGGTGGTCCCGAACGTCTCGGACGTGCTGGACGACATGATCGCCGAGGCCATCGCCGCCGTCGGGAAGCCCGCACCGACCATGACCAAGGCCGACCGCATCGAGGTGCTGCGCCTGCTCGAGGGCAGGGGAGCGTTCCACATCAAGCGCGCCGTCGAGCGCGTCTCGGCCCGGCTCGGCGTCTCGCGGGTGACGACGTACGGATACCTGGACGAGGTGCGGCGGGGCTAGGGGCGCGACCGCCTCGTGAGAGGCCCGCGCCGCGGCCCTCATGTTCTCGGACAGCGCTGTCCGGATTCTCCTGCTGTGCGTATGATCGCTCCCGTCATGCGTGCCGTCCTGTGCGGGGCGCTGGCGGGCGGCGGTTCCCGGAGGGATCCGGGATTCCTGGTCACGACACCAGGCTTCGCGTGAATCCATCTACATGCCCGATGCCGCCGAGGACATGGCAGTCCGCACCTTCCGAAACGTCCGCCATCGATCGCACTGCTCCAGCACCGGCCTGTCGCCGGCAGCACTGCAGTCGCCGAGGAGTCAGAATGACCCACCCGAGCCGCCCCAACATCGTGATCCTGTTTGCCGACGACCTCGGATGGGGGGACCTCGGATGCTTCGGGGCCGAGGACATCCCCACCCCGCACCTCGACGCCCTCTGCGCCGCCGGGGTCCGGCTCTCGCAGTGGTACGCGAACTCCCCGGTGTGCTCACCCTCGCGCGCCTCGCTGATGACCGGTCGGCACCCCGCCCACGCCGGCGTGGAATCGATCCTCGGCGGCACCCGGCACACGCCCGGGCTGCCCCATCAGCCCACCCTCGCCTCGCACCTGCGCGAGCGCGGGTACCGGACGGGCCTGTTCGGCAAGTGGCACCTGGGGGCCGACGCCGCCTACGCGCCCGTGCACTTCGGGTTCGACGAGACCTTCGGCTTCCGCGCCGGCTGCGTCGACTACTACTCGCACATCTTCTACTGGGGAGACCACAACCCGGTGCACGACCTCTGGGACGGGGACGAGGAGGTGTGGCGCAACGGCGAGTACCTCACCACCGTCATCGGGGACCGCGCCGCGGACTTCATCACCCGGACGGCGCCCGAGTCGCCCTTCTTCTGCTACGTCCCCTTCAACGCGCCGCACTACCCGATGCACGCGCCCGAGGAGCACATGCGCCGCGTCGCCCACCTGCCTCCGGGTCGCCGGGAGAGCGCGGCGATGATCGCCGCGATGGACGATGCCGTCGGCGAGATCCTCGCGGCCCTCGATCGCAGCGGCACTCGGGACGACACGATCGTGCTGTTCTCCTCCGACAACGGACCCTCCCGGGAGAGCCGCAACTGGCTGGACGGCGAGGAGATCTCGTACACGGGCGGCTCCGCCGGCGGGCTCCGCGGCTCCAAGGGATCCGTGTTCGAAGGCGGGATCCGCGTGCCCGGCATCGTCTCCTGGCCCGCGCAGCTCCCGACCGGCGCCGAGCACGACCAGGTGGGCACGATGATGGACCTGCTGCCGACGCTCCTGCACGCCGTGGACGGCGAGGAGCCGGAGCTGCCCGAGGTCGACGGGATCTCCCTGCTCGATGCGCTGCGGGGCGACGGCGGGAGCGATGGCGGAAGCGGCGACGGGAGCGACGGCGATGCCCCGACGACGAGCGGGTCCGCCGAGCGCGCCGTCGTGTGGGGGTACCAGGGGCAGTACGCGGTGCGACGAGGTCGTCACAAGCTCGTCCACGACGCCCGCGAGGGCATGGACCCGCCCGCTGCGGTGGGCGCCGCCCTCTTCGACCTCGAGACCGATCCGCAGGAGTCGACGGACATCTCCAGGCAGTCACCCCGGATCGTGGCCGACCTCGAGCGCGAGCTCACCCGGTACCAGGACGCCGCGGTGCGCTGGGGGAGCGACGCTCTGAGCCGTTGAGGGCACGACCGCTCCCGGGACCGCACCTTGGGTCGCGCCGAATCGTACGGACGCGGTCGCGTGGTCGCCGTGCGTTCGACGGGTTGCGGGAGGTCTCGGTGCGGAGCGATCCGGCACCGTCAGACGAGTTTCTCCACCCAGTCGAGGAACTCATCAGCCGCGATCACCGGCTTCGCCCACCGTGCAGCGTTCTTGGCCTTGGTCGACTGTGATCCGGACTCGGCGACCACGAGCACGTCGGTCTTGGTCTTCGTCAGCGTCGGCACGGGGACGAGTCCGCAGCGTCGTGCGCGGTCCTCGAGAGCGCCCTTGTCCAGGCGACCATGCGTCGCCGAGTCGACTGTCCCTGAGAAGCAGACACGTGCCCCGGGGACCAGCACCGCGTCGGCCGTGAGAGGGGCCGCGAGCTCGAAGTCTTCGGGAATCACGTGCGCCCCGATGTGCTTCTCGATCGCGCGGACTCGCTCTACGACGTCCTGGTCCGGCTGGAGAACTCGCTGCCACGCGGTTTTCAGCATTCCGGCGAGAGCCTGCGCAGGATCGTCGTCGAGGGCGAGGTTCCCGCCGACGACGACGCCGGTCGGGTCGTCCGTGCCCTCTGGCCCGGTGATGCGCGCCATCAGGTATCCGTGCCCGGAGACGAGCTGACGGAACGCTGTGCCCGTGCCCGGCAGGTCGTCGCCCTTGCGTCGTAGCCGACGCGCGATGTCCCGCGTGGCCCGTGCCCTCTCCAGTGCGGAGGGAGCGGTGAGTCGCGTGCGCTCCCGGTCGGTCAGCGAGTGTTCCGGCACGTCCAGCCCCAGAGGCATGGACTCCACGACGTCGTTCCGCTTGAGCTCGAAGTCGATGAGGGCGAGCTGTTGGTCCACATCTGTCGCGACGGGGACACGGCCAGCGAGCAGCGAACGGAGTGCGGGCCATGCCTCGGTGAGGACGGGGGCGAGCTGGACGTCTCGCGTCGTGATGCCGAACTCCGCACGGGCGGAGAAGAGATCGCTCGTCGGGTTGATGACCGTGGAGGCCTCGTCGCCGTCATCCGTGATGACGGCGATCTCCACCGGTCTCGGCTTCCAGCGATCGCCCGACGTGCCGACAGCGAGGACGCCGAGGTAGGCCTCTCCGATCACGTCGGAGGACGCCACTCCCGTGGCCAAGTATCGCCGCACGCGGACGTCGGATTTCAGATCGCGGGGGAGCACATCGCGCTTGAGCACGAGACCCTCGAGGCTGGTGCACCGTGACAGGGCGACATACAGCTGCCCATTGGCGAACGTGCCGCCAGTGAGGTCGACGACGACATTCTCGAGGGTCTGCCCCTGGGACTTGTGGATCGTGATCGCCCAGGCGAGCTTCATCGGAAGCTGCGTGAAGGTTCCGATCGCGTCGTGGACCAGGGAACCGCCCTGCACACGTGGGCGGGTGATCTCCCACGTATGCGGGCGGACCCTGACTGTTCGACCACCGCGCAGTTCGACGCCGGCGAAGGGGCTGTTTTCGTCCTCGCCGATCTCGACCACTCGTCCGAGCGTGCCGTTCACCCACCGATCTGCCGGATCGTTTGTGATCAGCATGATCTGCGCGCCAACGGCGATCTGGAGCTCGTCATCGGTCGGGTGCTCGAACCCGTCCGTCTCTCCGCGGGACTCTGCGGTGAAGATGTGCGGCGGATCGGGGAGACGCTCCAGCATGCGACGGTTGCGAGCTCCGACGATTCGGTTCGTCGTGGCCAGAGTCAGCCAGAATTCGTCGAGAGGCGGCTCGAATGCGGGATCCGTGCGCTGGTTGAGCTCTGCCCTGGCGTCGTCGAGCAGCGCTCCGTCGCGCACGGCGTTCAGCAGATCGACGAGACGGTGATCTCCGAGCTGCCGGAAGACCGTCTGGAGCTCGACAACAGGAAAGGCGGACGCATCGAAGGACCGCGCCGAGAAGAAGTAGGGCGTGCCGAAGGTGTCCTCGATGTACGCGGTCTCCTCGTCGCGCACGACCGGTGGCAGCTGGTAGAGATCTCCGACGAGAACCAGTTGAACGCCGCCGAACGGTGTTCCCGGTCGAGGTCCGAAGCGCTCGAGGGCGGCGGCGACCGCATCGAACAGGTCCGCCCGCACCATCGACGCCTCATCGATGATCAGGGTGTCGAGCTCGGAGATCGCCCGCGCGAATCGCCGGGGATAGTACCGGGGGCCGCGCACGATCTGCTCGGTGACCCCCATCGGGAATGAGAAGAGGCGGTGGATCGTATAGCCGTCGACATTGAGAGCGGCGATGCCGGTGGGCGCGACGGTGATCGTGCGACGCCGGGTCGACGAGAGATAGTGGCGGATCAGGGTCGATTTTCCGGTGCCTGCTTTGCCCGTGAGGAACAGATGTCGGCCGGCCTTCAGATGGTCCAGAGCGCGCTGGAAGTCGGCGGTGATCGTGAGATCGCCCGACGAGGTGGGAATCTTCGGATCCTTCCGATGAGCGTGCGCGCTCGCCGTCGGCGCGTTCCACGAGCGGGCGGACTTCTTCGAGGGATCGGATGATGATCGCCGCGACATGCTGGCAGCGGAGCTCGGTGACGCCGCAGGGGCCTTCGACTCGTCCTGCTGGCCACGCGACGCCCTGTACCTCTCGATGAGCGAAGCGGGTATACGCCCTCGCTCGCCGACGGAGATCCCGTGAGAGCGAGCCCATGCGCGAATGGCTGACGGTGCAGCAGCGACGGAGATGGCCCGGTCGGTCGACGACGTCACGGTGGGGGACGACTCCACTCCGACCGTGCCCGGCTCATCCGTATCGACGACCGGTCCTCCCGCCTTCGATGCGGCCTGCTGCTCGCCCTCAGGGGTGTCCGACGTCGGTGACGTCACGGCGTCGATCGCTGGCTCTGATCTCTGCGTCGGTGTCTCGCTCGCCGGCGGATGCCGCTGGTCGTCGGCCTCCGGGATGGCAGCCGCGGGTCGGTCCCGAGGGGGCGTCTGATGCGTCGCAGGATGAGAGAGCGTGGTCGCAGTGGTCGCAGTGGTCGCAGTGGTCGCAGTGGTCGCAGTGGGGGCAGTGGGGCGGCCGGGGCGGTTCTCGTCCTCACGCTGCGGTGGGACGAAGTGCGCAGACGCTCTCAGGGCACGCGAGGCGGTGCGTGGATCATCGAAGCCCGTCTGCGCATCGAGTGCCAGATAGCTCTGGAAGAGTGCGGCCGCTGCGTTCGCGTCCCCGAAGGCGCTGTGAGCTCCCTCGATGGGGATGCCGAACACGGCGCAGCAGTCCTGCAGACCTCGCTGCTGCAGATGCGGCATGTAGAGCATGCTCGCCTGCATCGTGCAGTACGTCGTGAACTGCGGCAGGGGGAGGGCTATGCGCTCGAACTCCGCCCGCAGGAAGCCGACGTCGAACTGTGCGTTGTGCGCCACGACGAGCGTGTTCTGGAGGGCACCGCCGATGAACATCGCATCGTCGGCGAAGCCAGGGGCGTGAGCGAGGTCGGTGTCGGAGATTCCGTGCACGTGCTGCGCCCCGACGGGGCGCCCGGGATTGAACCGAGACACCCAGTGGTCGATGGGGCGCCCGTCAGCGTCGGCGCGAACGATCGCGAGCTCGATGATCCGGTCCGCGGTCGGTGACAGACCGGTGGTCTCGACATCGATGATCGCGATCCGCGGGGTCGGACCCTGTGGACGGACAGAGTTGGTACTGCGACTCCGGCGAAGACGATCCAGCAGCCCCACGTCCACCCTCCTGGACTCAGACCTATGAATGCACAATCATCTCAGAGCGCGCCGACCGGTGGACGCTGGGGAGGGCCTTGCGAAGGCTCTCCATGCCGCATGGTCCGGTAGCGTCGCTGCCACGCGGCTGCGGTCCATGTGCGGCCACGGCACTCCTCGACGAAGACGGTGATCCCCCGATGAGCATCCTCTCCTCCTTCGACCTGACCGGCCGCACGGCGATCGTCACCGGCGGCTACCGCGGTTTCGGGCTCGCCTTCGCGCGCGGGCTCGCCGAGGCCGGGGCCGACGTCGTCATCGGCGCGCGCGACGGCGACGCCTCCCAGCAGGCGGCGCGCGACATCGCCGAGGAGACCGGCCGGCGCACCCGCGGCATCGCCCTGGACGTCACCGACCCCGCGTCGTGCGAAGCGGCCGTCGCCGCCGCCGTGGAGCTCGGCGGCGGTCTCGATGTCGTGGTGAACAACGCCGGAGCCTGCTTCCACGCCCCCGCGCTCGACGTCACCGCGCAGGAGCTGCGCACCGTGCTCGACACGAACGTGGGCGGGGTCTTCGAGATGAGTCGCGCCGCGGCGCGCGCGATGATCCCCGCAGGTCGCGGGGCGATCGTGAACATCGGATCGATGTCCGGGGACATCGTGAACCGCCCCCAGCTGCAGCCGATCTACAACGCCTCCAAGGCCGCTGTCCACCACCTCACGAAGTCGCTCGCGATGGAGTGGGCGGAGCACGGGATCCGCGTGAACGCCGTCGCTCCGGGCTACGTGAAGACCGAGATGGCGCCCGTGGACGACCCGTCCCTGCGGCAGCGCTGGATCGAGGACGCCCCCATGAAGCGCTACGCCATGCCCGAGGAGATCGCCCCGGCGGTTCTCTACTTCGCCTCCGATGCCTCGAGCTTCGCGACCGGCTCCGTGCTCACGGTCGACGGAGGGTACACGGTGGTGTGACGTCGGGAGGCTGCCGCGGATCCCGGGGTGAGGGCAGATCTCGCTCGTCGGCCCGCCGGACGCGCGCTAGCGTCGGCCCCATGAGTTCTCCGTCTGCCCCCGTCTGGTGGGACGTCCATCGGCCACAGGACGATGGGCGACCGGGTCGGCATCTGCACGCCTCCGACATGTATCCGGCAGCACTGCTCGCGCTCCTCGACGACGTGCAGCGGGCGTTCGTCGAGATGGGAGGTGACGCGCAGGAATGGCCCGATCCTCACCTCGGAGCCGACGGGCGAGAGCGCAACCCGTCGGAGGAGGAGTACGAACGCGTCACCGACCAGGACCGTTATCGGATTCTGTGGACCCGCGCCGGTGCCTGGGCGCGCGTGCTCACCGCCCGCGACTGGGCGCAGCAGGAGATCGCCACGGGCGAGGAGCGCGAGCGTTGGCTGACCGAGCCCGGTGGGACTCCGGTGCGCACACGATGGCTGACCCCCCGTCGCCCCGGTGCCCGGGTCCTGGCGCTCGCCGAGACGGAGAGCGAAGAGCGCTTCCCCGGCCTTGAGATCGGTGTCGGGGACCCCGCTGTCGCGACCCGGCTGCTGCCCCAGTGCGGGTGCGATGCGTGCGACGACGGATCGGCGGAGTTCCTGAGGCACCTCGACCAGCGGGTGCTCTCCATCGTCGACGGATCCTTCGAGGTCGAGTTCAGTCGGCGCGGCTATCGCCAGCGCTCGAGCTTCGGTGCATCGTGCGGTGCCGGGGATCTCCGGCACCGCGATTCGAAGGTGATCTCGACCGGGCCGTGGGCGGAGGACTGGGCTCCGCTCTCGAAGTGCGGGCCGATCACCTTCGAATCTTCGTCTCTCTAGTGGGCGCGAGGAAGGGCGTCCCTCGGTACGGGCCCGGAAGATGCCACCCTCGGCACTGCGGGACGTGGAGGTGCTGGGGACGATCCGCGCCCGAGCCTGCACCCGCCGCGCGCTCATCGGGGAGCGGCGTCCCGACGTCATCTCCAGCGCCGTCGTCCGGGCGCTCCCCTCACGCGGCCGCGCGCCGCGCCCTGCGCTCTGCCTGCCGGTCCGGGTCCGCCACCGGGGCGGCGGCGATCAGGCGCCGGGTGTACTCCTCGCGCGGATCGTGCAGCACCCGGGCGCTGTCGTCCGTCTCCACGAGGGACCCGGAGCGCATGACCGCCACCCGTCCGCACAGCTGGTCGACGACGGCGAGGTCATGCGTGATGAACAGGCACCCGAAGCCCAGGGACTCCTGCAGCTCCCGGAAGACGTCGAGGACCTGGGCCTGCACGGAGACGTCGAGGGCGCTCGTGGGTTCGTCCGCGATCAGCAGGGCGGGATCGAGGGCGAGCGCTCGGGCGATCGCGACCCTCTGGCACTGGCCGCCGGAGAGCTGGTGCGGCCGGCGGTGGCGCCAGGAGTCGTCGAGGCCGACGCCCGCGAGCAGTCGCGAGGTGCGCTCCTCGAGCTGCTCGCCCGAGAGCCCGAGGATCTTCACGAGGGGCTCGGTGACGGTCCGCTCCACGGTGTACCGGGGGTTCAGGGAGGAGCGAGGGCTCTGGAAGACGACGCCCACGCGGCGGCGCATCGCGCGGCGATCGGCGCGGCCCGCGGCGACCACGTCGCGGCCCTCGACGAGGATCGAGCCCTGCGCGACCGGCACGAGCCCCACGATCGCGCGGCCGATGGTGGTCTTCCCGCTCCCGGACTCGCCGACCAGGCCCAGGATCTCGCCGGGCGCCACGTCCAGGCCGACCCCGTCGACCGCCCGCGACCGGCGCGCGCCGCGTCCGTAGTCGACGCAGAGGTCGCGGATCGAGAGGGCTGCGTCCGCGTCGCCCGCCGACTCCGCGCGGTCCGCGTCGTCGGAGATCCGCCGCGCGACGGGTGCCCGATGCGCAGCGGGATCCTGCTGCGCAGCGGGATCCTGCTGCGGATCCGGCTCCCGCCCGGGCCGGTCGTCGATCTCGAGGCGCGGCACCGCCTCCAGCAGGGTGCGGGTGTACTCCTCGCGCGGGGAGCCCAGCACCTCGCGCACGGGGCCCTGCTCGACGACCTTCCCGTCCTTGAGCACGACCACCGCATCGGCGAGGTCGGCGACGACGCCCATGTCGTGGGTGATGAGCAGCACCGCCGTGCCCGTGGACTCCCGCAGGCGGCGCAGCACGTCGAGGACCTCCGCCTGCACGGTGACGTCCAGGGCGGTGGTCGGCTCGTCGGCGATCAGCAGGTCCGGTCGGGAGGCGAGCGCCATCGCGATCATCACGCGCTGGCACTGCCCGCCGGAGAGCTGGTGCGGGTACCTGCGCAGGGCGCCCTCCGGATCGGGGATCTCGACCTCGCGCAGCAGCTCGAGGCTGCGCTCGCGCACCTCGCGGCGGGCGGTCCCGGGAGCGGCGCGTCGCACCACCTCGGCCAGCTGGAAGCCGATGCTGAAGACCGGGTCGAGCGAGGCCGTGGGGTCCTGGAAGATCATCGAGACCCGTCGGCCCCGCAGCTCGGGCAGAGGACCGGGACCGTCGCCGAGCACCTCCACCAAGCGATCGTCGGCGTCGCGCACGCGGATCGAGCCGGTGATCCGGGCGTCCTCGGGAGCGATGCCGAGGATCGACATGGCGGTCATGGACTTGCCCGAGCCGGACTCGCCGACCACGGCCACGACCTCCGCCTCGTGCACATCGAAGGATGCCCCGTCGACCGCGAGGACCTCGCCCTCCTCGGTCTCGAAGCGCACCCGGAGATCCGCGATCTCCAGGACCGTCCCGGAGTCCTCGTCGCCGTGCTCCGACGCGTCCGGCCTCGTGCTCATGGTCAGTCCTCTTCCTCGTGGGCGGTCGGGGAGCGCTTCTTCCGGCTCCCGCTGCGGCGCTCCGCCTTGAACGCCTCCCACTCCTCGAGCATCGCCCGGTGATGCCCCTGGAGCCAGGTCATGTAGTCGCGCCCGTTCTCCAGGCGCTCGCGGACGGGGGCGTCCGCCGGGTCGTCGGGATCCGTGGTCGCGAGGCCGCGGGCGATCACGTCGCGCTGGCGGTCGAGGTAGCGGCGCTCGGTCGCGAGCCAGCTGCCCCAGACGTCCGTCTCGGTGCGGAAGTAGTGGCGACGGTCCCCGGGGATCACGTGCCGCTTCACGAAGCCCGACTCCACCAGGCGTCGGGTCGCCATGGAGATCGCCCCCGAGCTCGCCTGCAGGCCCTGCGCGAGCTGCGCCGAGGAGGTGTGATCGGCCTGGGTCATCATCAGGTAGCCGAGCACGCGGCCGTCGGTGAGGGGGAGCCCTGCGGCGTGGTTCATCATCA
This sequence comes from Brachybacterium sp. ACRRE, assembly GCF_022346485.1. NCBI lineage: Bacteria > Bacillati > Actinomycetota > Actinomycetes > Micrococcales > Dermabacteraceae > Brachybacterium > Brachybacterium sp. ACRRE. The sequence continues at coordinate 12,400 of NZ_JAKRMO010000056.1, forward strand.
CCGCGAGGTCCTCGACGAAGTCCTGGCGATCGGCGTCGAGGTACACGTCGTGCTCGGCAGGCGCCTGCGCGTCCTCGGTGCTCCTGCGCGGATCGCTGCGGTCCTCGGCCATGCTCTCTCCTCCATCCGTCCGGGGTCGTCGGCCGTGCGCGGGAGCGCCGCGGGCCGTGCTCCGGATCTTCTCATTCCGCCCGCCCTCATCCGTGGGCCGGTTCCAGCAGGGTCCGCAGGGTCTCCCCGAGCGTGGTCACGGTCAGCACCGTGATCACGAGGAACAGCGAGGGGAAGACCAGCATGTGCGGGGCGGAGAGGAACTGTCCGGTGGCCGCGGAGAGCTGGAGCCCCCACGAGATCGCCGGGGCCTGGAGGCCGATGCCCAGGTAGGTGAGGGAGGACTCGGCGACGATCACGCTGCCCACGGTGATGGTCGCGAGCACCAGCAGCGGGGAGAGCGAGGAGGGCAGCACGTACCGCGTGGCGATCCACCAGGGGGAGAGCCCCATCGTGCGTCCCGCGGAGACGAACTCGGAGCGCGCGACGGCGCGGACCGAGCCGCGCACGAGGCGCGCCATCGTCGGCCAGCCGAACAGGGCCAGCACGAGGGAGACCGTGAGCACCGAGCGCGTGCCCACCGTGTTCAGCACGACGACCGCGCCCAGCAGGAACGGGAAGCCGAGGAACACGTCGGTCAGGCGTGAGAGCAGGGAGTCGACCCAGCCCCCGCTCATGCCCGCGACGGTCCCGACCACGATCGCGACGATCCCCGCGAGCGCGGTCGTGAGGGCGGCGACGCCGATCGAGGTGCGCGTCCCGTAGATCACCTGGGCGTAGACGTCGCATCCCTGGACGTCGAAGCCGAAGGGGTGGCCGGAGGTCGGCGAGGCGCCGCTGCGGGTGAGGTCGCAGAAGCGGGGGTCGCCGTGCCCGAAGAGCCCCGCGAACGGGGCCGGGACGATCGCGATCAGCAGGATGAGCGCGAGCAGGAGAGCGGGCACGATCACCCCGGGGCGGCACAGGGCGGGGGAGAGCACCCAGTGGCGCACGGGGGCGTCGGCGGCGCGGACGTAGCTGGTCATGACGTCGTCCCCCTGGTGCAGATCCGCGGGTCGAGCAGTGCGTGGAGGCCGTCCACGAGCAGGCTGGTGAGCAGGAAGACGAGGATCAGCGCGGTCGAGATGCCGACGACCGTGGCGCCCTCGTGGGAGCGGATCCCCTGGAACAGCAGGTTGCCGATGCCAGGCACGTTGAAGATCCCCTCCACGATGACGGTCCCGCCCATGAGCAGTCCGAGGTCCGTGGCCAGGTACGTCACCGGCGGGATCAGGGAGTTGCGCAGCACGTGCACCCCGATGATCCGTCGGCGCGAGAGGCCGCTCGCCGTGGCCGCGCGGATGTGGTCGGTCGCGAGGGTCTCGATCACCGAGGCCCGGGTGAGGCGGGAGACGGAGGCGAGCCCGAACAGGGCGATGACCAGCGCGGGCAGCAGGAAGGAGACGGGCCAGCCCTGGGCGGTGCCGGCCACGGGGAACCAGTGCAGGCGCACCGCGAACACGAGCTGGAGCGAGACGCCGAGCACGAACACGGGGATCGCGGCGACCGTGATCGTGGAGATCAGCACGACCCGGTCGACGGCCTTCCCGCGGCGCAGCGCGGCGGCGACGCCGAGGGCGATGCCCGCCACGACCTCGATCACCCAGGCGGTGAGCGCGAGGACGATCGTCACCGGCCAGCGCTGGGCCATCTGCTCGCCGACGGGCACGCCGTTGAAGTCGGTGCCGAAGTCGCCGTGGAGGAGACCGCCCAGGTAGCGCAGGTAGCGCTGCCACAGGGGCTCGTCGAGGTGGTAGCGGGCCTGCAGGGTGTGCACGGTCGCGTCGGTCAGCGGACGGTCCCCGCCGAGCGCGCGGATCGGATCGCCGGGCAGCGCGAAGGTCATCACGTAGATGAGGAAGGTGACGCCCAGGAAGACGATCAGCAGCGTCCCGATCCGGCGCGCCGCGACCAGCAGCGCGCCTCTCATGACGCGCCGCCGTCGTCGGGAACGGGGAGATCGGCCGACGCCGCGTCGCTCGTCGGCCGCGTCGCCGCGTTGCTCGTCGGCCGCGTCGCCGCCACGTGCGCGGCGCCCGCGAGCACCGCCCCGAGCTGCACGCCGACGAGCGTGCGCATCGGGATGGGCGTCGCCTCCGTGGCGGCGTCGGCCAGCCACTCCTCGTACAGGGCCGCCATCCGCCCGCGCAGCGCGCGCAGGGGAGCGGGGGCGATGCCCGCCCGGGTCTCGGCCTCGATCGCCTGCAGCAGCATCCCGCCGTAGCGGAGGCGGAAACAGCGCACCAGGTCCTCGCAGGCGAAGCGCTCGGCGACCGTCGCCCTCCGCTCGGCCGGCTCGAGCGGCGCCCGGCGGCGGTCCGTCTCCGCGATCGCCCCGAGCATCGGGACGAAGGCGCGGGAGGCCTCGAGGTACGGGGTCCGCAGGCTCAGGTGCCGTTCCGCCTCGTCAAGGATCTGCTGCAGCGCCTCGCCGGAGGCGCCCATCGTCTCGGCGGTGCGCAGCACCAGGTCCCGGTAGGGCTCGGCGGTGGGCGTCTCGTCGCCGGCGTCGGGATGGGTCCAGTAGGGGAGCTCCGCCACCAGGCACAGCGCGTCGTGCCGCGCGCCCCAGGAGGCGGAGGAGGAGCCGCGGATCTGCGGCGCCGGATCGAGGCCGATCGACTCGAGGTACTCGTAGTACGAGGAGATGTCGTCCATGGCGAACACCGCGGTCGCGAGCGTGCGCAGGTGCGGCGACTCGGGCTCGCCGGTGTCGAGGGACAGCCCGAGCGCGTCGGGGATCGCGTGGAGGTCGGCGATCAGCTCCGGCTCATCGTGGGAGAGGTAGTAGTAGACCCCGCCCATCTCGCCGTTGTGCAGGGTCACCAGCAGGTCGGGGCGCACGTCGTCGATGAGTCGCATGAGCGCGAGGGTCTCGGGCAGGACCGCGTCGAAGTAGGCGTCCCGGAAGTCGGTGGGGAAGGTCCACTCGACCTGGCTGTCCGGTGCCGGCCGGAAGAAGTGCCGCGAGTAGTGGGTGCGGTCGAAGGGGTCGGCGAACCAGTCCTCGTTCAGCCGCATGCCGTCGGGGTCGATGGTGGGGACGATGTGCCAGGTGGTCGCGAGCGCCTCCGCGGGCCCGTCCTCCTCGAGCATCATCTGGGCCAGGTGCAGGGCGGTCCACGAGCCGATCGGCTCGTTGGGGTGCACGCCGCCCACGATCACCGCCTGGTGGGGTCCGTCGCCGACGACGTACTCGTGGATCGGCTCCCCGAGCCGGCTGGTCCCGACGCGGCGCCGGCCGACGCGTTCCGTGCCGCGCGTGCCGCGCGCGAGATCCTCGAAGCTCTCGTGCAGCTCGTCGACGGTGGGGAAGCCGCTGTGGTCCGGCAGGGTGCGCACGAGATCCAGGATCTGGGGCGCGCGCAGCGGCGCCCCTTCGCCTCGCGGTGTTCCCTCGCCTCGGGGTGCTCCCGCGGGCTGGGGCGCCGTCTCGTGCGGATCGGTGGCCGGGTGGGACATGCGTGCTTCCTCTCGTCGTGCGGCCGACGGCCCGGGGACGGCGTCGGCGGTGATCTCGGAGCCCGGGCTGCGACGCGGGGTCGGCGGGGTCATCGGACGGTCACCTCCGCGATCGCGACGTCGCCGCGGACATCGGGGAGGTCGGTGATCTTCTCGCTGGTCACGTAGGAGTACTTGTCGAAGAAGGTGGGGACGACGGGGAAGTCCTCGAAGGCCGCATCCTGGACCTCGGCGTAGTAGTCGGCGGCCTCGTCCTCGTCTCCCGCGGCGCTCGCGCGGGCGAGCAGGGCGTCCACGTCGTCGTCCTGGTAGTAGCCGGTGCAGGGCGCGCAGCCCCCGGTCGGGGTGAGCAGTGCCCGCAGGGTGCCCTGCTGGCTGGGGTAGAGCGCTCCCCAGTGGCCGAAGTGGGGCCCGTCGACCGTCTTCTCGACCAGCTCGGTGTTGAAGGAGGCGAAGTCGGTGGTGGGCTTCGCGACGGTCTCGACGCCGAGGTTCTGCCGGATCTGGTTCGCGTACCCCTGGTAGAGGGCATCGAGGCCCGCGCCTCCCGGGTAGACGAGGGTGATCGTGCCGTCGAAGCCTCCGGCCTCGTCCAGCAGCTTCTTCGCGTCCTCGGGATGGAACTCGCAGTGCTTCCCGCACACGCCCTCCTTCGCGCCGATCATGCTGGGCGGCGTGAGCGAGGTGGCCGGTTCGTACAGTCCGCCGAAGAACGCCCTGTTCACGGCGTCGCGATCGATCGCCATCGAGATCGCCTCACGCACGCGGGGATCGTCGTAGCGCTCGTCCCAGAGGGGGAAGCCGAGGTAGTCGATGCCGGCGGCGTCGTAGGTGTGGAGGCGGTCGCCGAAGTCCGCGGACGCGCTGGTCATCTTCTCCGGGGGCAGGGTCAGCACGTCGGCGCTGCCGGAGAGCACGTCGGTGTAGGCGGTGTTCTGGTCCTGGTAGCTGCGGAAGGTGACGCGCCGGGTCCGGGGCTTCTCGCCCTGATAGCCGGACCAGGCCTGCACGGTGAACTCGCCGCCGGGCTTCCACGCCCCGGTCATCGCGTAGGGGCCGTTGCCGATGGGTTTGCGGTCGTAGGCGTCGAGGTCCTCGTAGGCGGCCTCGGGCATCGGGAAGAACGCGGTCTGCGAGGAGGTCAGCTGGAGGGGGAAGGAGCTGTCCGCGCCCGTGAGCGTCACCGTGAAGGTGTTCTTCCCCGTGACGCGCAGTCCGCTCATCGTCTTCGTCGCCGGCTTCCCCGACTCGGGATTGAGATCCGCGTACCCCGTGATGCCGGCGAGCTGGCCGGAGTCCTCCCAGGCGTTGGGGCCGTAGGCGACGTGGTTCCAGGCCTTCACGTAGCTCTCGGCCGTGACCGGCTCTCCGTTCTGGAAGGTCCAGCCGTCGCGCAGGGTGATGGTCCAGGTGACGTTGTCGTCGCTGGTGACGCTCTTCGCGGCGACCCCGTGCACCGTGCCGTCGTCGTCGACGGACACGAGCGGGGAGAACAGCGCGCGCATCTGGTCGTAGGCGACGGTCTGCCGGCCGGGGGTGAGGTGGTCGGGCTCGCCGGTGGCGAACACGAAGCCGTCGGGGTCGCTGTGCTGCGGCGTGCCCACGGAGCACCCGGTGATCAGCGTGAGCGTCGCGGCCCAGGCGATGAGCGTGAGCGCTGCTCCTCTGCGCATGGTTCCTCCGGTGGGTCGTCCTCGACCGCCGCTCGGGGGCGACGTGGGTCGACCGTATGGGAGCACTTCTTTCAAGTCTCAGTGAATAGTGAAAGTTTATAGAATCGTGATCTGGCGGAGCGGCGCGGGCGAGCGCCTCGTGGGAACGTGTCGGTCATGCGCCACACACCCTCGTACCTGCTGACGGATCCCGACGAGGTGCGCCGCCTGATCCGCGGCAATCCCTGGGCGACGATCGTCTCGCCCGCCTCGGGCCTGGTCGCCTCCCACTACCCCTTCCTGCTCGAGGAGCCCGCCGAGGGCGAGGACCCGGGAGACGAGATCAGCCTCGTCAGCCACGTCGGCCGGCCGGACGAGGAGGCCCACGAGCTGGGCCGCCACGAGGTGCTCGTGATCATCCAGGGCCCCCACGGGTACGTCTCGCCGGGCTGGTACCCGCCCGACCAGTTCATCCCGACGTGGAACCACGTCACCGCCCATCTCTGGGGCACGCCCGAGATCCTCTCGGACGAGGAGAACTACGCCGTGCTCTCCCGGCTCGTCGACCACTTCGAGCAACGCATGCCCCACCCCGTCTCCCTGCAGATCGACGAGGAGCGGGCGAGGGGCATCGCGCGCGGCACCGTGGGGATCCGCGTGCGGGTCCGGCGCTTCGACGCCCGCGCCAAGCTCAGCCAGGACAAGGACCCCGCGGTGATCGACTCCGTGATCTCCGCGCTGCGCGCCCCGGGGCCCTACGAGAACCCGGCGCTCGCCGCCGAGATGGTCCGCGAGCACGGGGAGCCGTCCTCCCGGCAGTCGGCCGCGCAGGAGGCGTTCCCGCAGGAGGCGACCCCGCAGGAGCCGTCCCCGGATCGGAGCGAGCGCTGATGGCGACGCATTCGGCCACCCTGCGCGAGCCCCTGCCCGGGACCCTGCCGGGGACCCTGCTGCGGGAGGTGCGCCGTGTCGGGGCAGACGCCGCGCCGGTGGATCTTCGCATCGCCCAGGGGGTCATCGAGGAGATCGCCCCCGCCGGCGGGCTCGCGGCGCGCGCCGACGACGAGGTGGTCGCGGCAGGCGGCGCCTGGGTGGGCCCCGGGCTCTGGGACCACCACACCCACATGGATCAGTGGTCGCTCGCGCGGCGACGCATCGACGTCTCGGCGTGCACGAGCGCGGCCGAGCTCGCCCGCACCATGGCCGACGCGGCGGGAAGCCGTGACCGCGACCGGGACCCGGTGCTCATCGGGCACGGCTTCCGCGACGGGGTGTGGCCCGATCGCGCGGAGCGGGCCCTCCTGGACGCCGCCGTACCGGGCCGTCCGGCGGTCGCGATCAGCCACGATCTGCACACGGTCTGGGCCAACGGCGCGGCCCTCGACCTGCTCGCGCGCGGTCTCGGCCGGTCCCTCCCGGAGGACGGGGTGCTGCGGGAGGCCGACGCCTTCGACGCCACGGGGCAGCTGTCCCGGGTGCCCGAGGGGACCCTGGACGGCTGGGTCCGCGAAGCGGTCCGGGACGCCGCGTGGCGCGGCGTGGTCGGCGTCGTCGACCTGGAGATGGGCTTCGGGATCGAGACCTGGCGGCGTCGCATGGCGGCAGGGGCCGATGCTCTGCGCGTGCGCTCCGGGATCTATCCGCGCGATCTGGAGCGCGCGCTGCGCAGCGGACTGCGGACGGGCCAGGCCATCGAGGGCACCGCGGGACTGCTCGCCGTCGGGCCCTTCAAGCTGGTCCTGGACGGATCACTCGGCACCCGCACGGCATGGGTCGAGGACGCCTACGACGCCCACGCCGACGGCACCGACGGCACCGACGGCACCGACCACGGTCTGCGCGCGCTGCCTCCCGAGGAGGCGCTCGCCCTCACCCGCCGGGCGCATGCCGGCGGCCTCGTCCCCGCGCTGCACGCGATCGGGGACCGCGCGGTGGCCCTCGCGCTCGACATCTTCGAGGAGACGGGGGCGCACGGCAGCATCGAGCACGCGCAGCTCGTGAGCGAGAAGGACCTGCCGCGCTTCGCGGAGCTGGGCGTGGAGGCGAGCATCCAGCCCGAGCACGCGATGGACGACCGCGATGTCGCCGACCGCCACTGGAGCGGACGCACGGGGCGCGCCTTCGCCTTCGGCTCGCTCGTGCAGGCAGGCGCGCGGCTCCGACTGGGCTCCGACGCCCCCGTCGCCCCGCTGGATCCGTGGATCTCGATGGCGGCAGCGGTGGCGCGGGAGCGCGACGGCCGCGAGGCCTGGCATCCCGAGCAGCGGATCTCCCGCGAGATCGCCTGGAGCGCCTCGACCGACGGGCGCCGCACGATCGGCGTCGGGGACACGGCCGACCTCGTGCTCACGGCCGAGGACCCCCTCGCGATGCCGCCCTCGGCGCTGCGGGACATGGAGGTGCTGGGGACGATCCGCGGCGGAGCCTGGACCCACCGCGCCCTCTGAGCCGCGGGGCCGCCGTCGGATGCCGGCCCGCAGCCCGCAGCCCACAGCCCACGGCCCACAGCCCACGGGTGAGATGCTCGGGGGACCCGCCCCGGCCCGTCCCAAAGGAGACCCCGCACCATGAACCGACCCCGCCTGGGACTGTTCACCCGACTCCTCGAGGAGGCGAGCCCAGCTGACCGCTACCGCTTCGCGATCGAGCAGATCACCCGGGCCGACGAGCTCGGCTTCGCCTCCGCGTGGGTCGCCCAGCACCACTTCGGCGAGCACGAGGGCGGTCTGCCCTCGCCGTTCGTGCTGCTCGCCGCCGCGGCCCAGCGCACGAGCGACATCGCGCTGGCCACCGGGGTGCTCACCCTCCCGATCGACGACCCCCTGCGTGCGGCGGAGGACGCCTCCGTGCTCGATGCCCTGAGCGGCGGGCGGGTGCAGCTCGGGATCGCCGCCGGCGGCACGCCGTCCTCGTTCCCCGCCTTCGGCCGCGACCCCGCACGACGCCGGGAGATCTTCGCCGACCACCTGGGCGTGCTGAGAGAAGCCCTCGCCGGTCGCGGCGTCCGCGGCACCGAGTCCCGGATCTACCCGCCGGCCGGTGGCCTCGGCGGGCGCATCTGGCAGGCGACGTTCTCCGCCGACGGCGGCCGACGCGCCGGCGAGGCCGGCGACGGGCTGATGCTCTCGCGCACCCAGGTGCGCCCCGAGGACGCCCTCGACCAGCCGCTCCACGAGATTCAGCTGCCCATCATCGAGGCCTACCGCAGCGCACTCCCCGACGGAGCGACGCCGCGGGTCCTCGCCTCGCGCACCGCGCTCGTCGTGGACCCCGAGGATCGCGACCGCGCCCTCGCCCTCGCGGAGCCCGGGCTGCGCGCGCTCGCCGCGGGCCAGAACGGATTCGATGCCGCCGGGGCGAGCATCGAGGAGCTCGTGGCCGTCACCGACACCCACGTGGGGACCGTCGAAGAGGTCTGCGAGACCCTCGCGGCCGACGAGACGCTGCCCGCGGCCACCGACGTCTCGTTCCAGGTGCACTCGATCGCCGCGCCTCACGAGATGACCCTGCGCAGCCTCGAGCTGCTGGCCACGGAGGTCGCCCCGCGCCTCGGTCTCGCCACGGGACCGGAGGCGGCCGCGTCCCTGCGCGCAGGGACCTGATCCCGTCGCCGTCGTCCACGCCCCCCGGGGACCGGCGCCACGGGATCAGGCGTGAGGAAGCAGGTGCTCCGCGTCCGGCAGCGGGATGCCGAAGCCGGGCGCGTCGTCGAGGTGCAGCACCCCGTCGACGGGCCGCAGCAGCGCGTCCTCGACGCCCCGCACCGTGCCGGGCACGCCCTCGACGAGCTCGACGTTCCCGCAGCCCGCGGCGAGGTGCGCCGAGTACCGGGTCTTCAGCGGCTGGCCCCACGCGTGCGGTGAGGCCAGCGTCCCGGCGGCCTCGATCTCGGGCATGAGCCGGCGCCAGGGCGTGAGGCCGAAGGAGATCACGTCCATGAGCAGCACGTCGATGCTGCCCGCAGCGGCGATCGGCAGCAGCGTCGGCACGTCCGGGGTGGTCTCGCCCTCGGCGATCAGGGTGGCGGGGGAGTGCTCGTCGAGCCGGGCGCGCAGCTGCGCGAGGTTGTCGGCGTCGTCGAGGAAGGGCTCCTCGACCCAGTGCAGGCCCACGTCGGCCACCGCGTCGAGATAGCGCAGGAACCCGGGCAGGTCGTAGCCGTCGTTGGCGTCCACGAGCAGCCGCGCCCCGGGCATCGCCTCGCGCACGGCCCGTGTCACGGCGACGTCCCGGGCGTCCCCCTCGGCGCGCGGCATCCAGCGGTTGCCGCGTCCGATCTTGAGCTTCACGTCGCGGTAGCCGAGCGCGGCGTCCGCCCGGCACTCCTCGAGGATCCGCGCGATGCCGCCCGGGGAGTCCTGCGGGTCGAGGTCGTCGAAGTACAGGGCGCCGTCGTACACCGGGACGTCGACGGTCCCGCGCCCGCCCAGCAGGGCATGGACCGGCTGGTCGAGGACGACGCCGAGGAGGTCGTGCAGGGCGACGTCCGCCCAGTGGTCCCGGGGGTCGCGCACGCCGCTCGCGGGGTCGATGAGGTCGGAGAGGCGGCGGCCGATCAGGGCGTCGACGTCGCCCGGAGGGTCTTCGAGCAGGCCCCATCCCGTGCGGCCGTCGTCCGTGCGCAGCACCACGACGTCGGCCCACGGTCCGTCCCCGTGCTCGCCGAGGCGCGCATTGCGGCCGATGGTGCGGGGGTAGCGGGTCTCGAGGCGGTGGAACTCGACGGAGCGGAGCGTGGGGTCGGCGGTGACCATGGGGTTCCCATCGGAGGGGGTCGGCGGACGGCGGGGCCCTCGATCTCACCCTGCCCGATCGAGCGTCCGCCTGATCGTCTCCCGCACCCGCGGCGCCATTCCAGGTCCGTCCACGGCACGGCGCCCCGCGACCTGGATCGGGATGAACTCGGGCCACTGGAGGCTGAAGCCCAGCAGCTGCGCGACGTCGGTCGCCGGGTCGACGTGCACACCGGCGGCCTGCTCGTAGTCGTCGAGGAACCACATGGCGGCGTCGGCCGAGAAGAGCACGGCGAGGTTCAGCCGGCAGTGGCCCACGTCCAGACCGCGGTCGGCGAGGCCCGCCGTCGGCCAGTCGACGACGGCGCGGATCCGTGGCCGGTCCGCCCCCTCCCACAGCACGTTGAAGTGCTGGAAGTCGCCGTGGGAGAGCACTGCGGCCGACGGGTCCGGGGCGCGGGAGGCGAGCTCGTGCGCGTCGCGGGCGAGACCGGCGTCGCCGAGCGCGACGAGCCACGGGTGCTGCGCGTAGGGCATGTACTCGCAGGTCTCGAGCGACGGCGGGGGCACGGCGTGGATCTGCACGAGCATCTTCGCGAGCCGCCGCACCCATTCCCGCAGTTCCGGCGGATCGAGCTCCACGCGGCCCGGGAGGAACGAGGTCACGGTCGAGGGCAGACCCGACCCGCTGCCGTCGGGATCCGCGGCGAGCAGTCGGGGGATAGGAAGCCCCGAGTCGGTCAGCGCCTCGAGTCCGGTCACCTCGCGCCGCACCAGATCCTGCTCCTCCGGGCCGCTGCTGCGCCAGCGGCGGACCACCAGGTCCTCGCCGCCGGAGGCCGGCCGCAGCTGGAGCATCTGGCCGGTGATCCCGCCGACCAGGGGACGCACGAGCGCGACCCCGCCGACCAGCGGCTCGAGCCAGCGGCGCAGGCCCGGGTCGAGATCGCCCTCGGCGCCCTCGGTGCACTCGACGCTCACGCGGCGCACGCCCCCGTCGACACGGTCTCCGTCTCGCTGTCGAGCTGCGCGATCACGGGCAGCAGCTCGGCGTTGGTCATCGCGTAGGCGACGTCGTCGTCGGACTCGCCGCGCGCGAAGACCACACCGGCGACGCCGCCGTCGGAGTCCAGCAGCGGACCGCCTGAGTTGCCGGGCTCGACCTCCGCGTCGAGCACGTAGATGTCACGGCGCACGCTGCCCTCGCCGTGCGCGTCGTGCACCTCGGCGCTGCCCGAGGCGCGCACGGTCGCAGGCTGGGAGCGGAACGGCCCGCCGTGCGGATACCCCTGGATCACGGCCGAGGCGCCGTCGTCCAGCGTGTCCACGAGCTTCAGGGGGTCGGCGTCGACGTCGGCCGCGATCACGGCCAGGTCGTTCTCGACGTCGAAGTGGACCACGCGGCCCTCCCGAGCGCTCTCGCCGGGCAGCTCGACCATCGGATGGTCCACGCCGGCGACCACGTGGGCGTTGGTGACGATGCGATCGGGGGCGATCACGAAGCCGGATCCGGTGGAGATGGTGCCGCAGCCGTTCGTCGGCCCGGAGACGCGCGCGACGGACTGCGCGGCCTGCGTGAGGTCCGCCTGGTCGAGATCGACGGGGGCCGACGTCGGGACGTCGGCCTCGCCCAGTCCCTCGGGCGGGCTCACGATGGTGGGCATGGGCAGGGCGCCGACGACCTCCGCTCGCAGCTGGGCGAGGGCGTCGTCGACGGGCCCCGGTGTGGCACGGTCGATCTGCTGCAGGACCCGCGAGGACGCGACCGTGCTGGAGACGCCCGGGATGCCCGCCGAGACCAGCCCGGCCCCGCCGAACATCACCACGACCAGGCCCAGCACGAGCCCGAGCACCCCGCCGAGCAGACGTTCGAGGACGCGCAGATGGATGCGGTCTGCGCCGCGACGGATCAGTCCGCCCATGCTCGAGCCGATGCCGCAGCCGACTGCGAGCAGCAGGAACAGGGCGCCGAGCACGGCGACCGTGCGCCATGGCGGATCCACCGCCGCGGAGACGTGGGGGAGCGCCCACACCGCGGCCGCCGCGCCGGCCGCGAGGCCCAGCAGGGCGCCGAGAGTGGCTGCGAATCCCGAACGCAGGCCCGCGCCGAGAGCGCCCAGCAGGATGATCACGGCGACCACGTCCACGATCCACGTCATCGCGCTCTCCGGGTGACCATCCGCGCGAGCGAGCGCGCCGGGCCGGCGCCTGCTGCGAGATATGCGCCCAGCACCAGGGTCGCGCCTCCGGCGGCGAGCATCAGCGGATCCCGCAGTCCCCGGTGGGAGCGCTCGACGCCTGCGGCCGCCACGCGGCCCACGCCCACGAGCATCGCACCCATGGTGACGCCCGCGACGATGCGATCCCCTGTCGCCTCGATCCGCTCGACCAGCGGTTCCAGGTCGTCGGGATCGATGTGCACGGCGACGCCCCTCGACTCGTAGCCGTCGAGCATGCGGCGCACCCTCGCGGGCGCTTCTTCGCCCAGGCGCAGCGCCTGCATCCCGCTCTCACCGAGACGTGTGAGCAATGCCTGCGGACCCCAGATCTGCGCCAGGGCGACGGGCAGGACCTCCTCGAGGACAGCGCTGATATGGAACGTGGGGTCCAGGAGCACAGCGCTGGACTCGGTGAGCACGAGCATCCTCAACAGAGTGGACACATCCGCCGGCAGCTGCAGCCGGTGCCGGCGGAGCAGGGTGGTCAGCTTCTCGAAGAAGGCCGAGAGGGAGATGTCGGCGAGGGCGTGCCCCTCGAGAGTGTCCAGGAGAGCCTGCACGTCCTGATCGAACCGGCGAGCGTCGTGCGGACCCTGCGGAGGTGCGAGTCGGAGCAGGGACGCCGCGACGCCGTCGGAGTCGTGGCGGGCCAGCGAGAAGGTGAGGCGCACGATGTCCTCGCGCACCGGGCGACTGAGCTCGCCCACCATCCCGAAGTCGATGAGCCAGATGCAGCCGTCCTCCCGGACGAACATGTTGCCGGGATGCGGATCAGCATGGAAGAACCCGTCGACCAGGACCATCTTCACGATGGAGCGGGTTGCGGCGCGAGCGAGCGCCGGTCTGTCCACGCCCGCCGCATCGAGAGCCTCGCGGTCCGTGATCCGCATGCCGGCAGCGAACTCCTCCGTGAGCACTCGGGAAGTGCTCAGCGCGGTGAAGACCCGCGGGATCCGCACCACCGGGTCCTCGGCGAGGTCCGCGGCGAACCGCTGCGCGTTCGCCGCCTCGGCGCGGTAGTCGAGCTCGCGGCGCATGCTGCGGTCGAAGGCAGAGGCCAGGCCCTCGACGTCCACGTCACGCGCCGTCTCCCACTCGCGGTCGGCGATCCCCGCCAGGTGCCGGAGGATGCCGAGGTCCTCAGCGACGATGTCCTCCACGCCGGGTTTGCGGACCTTGACGACGACCTCCGTGCCGTCGAGCGTCCGTGCGCGGTGCGCCTGCCCGATGGACGCCGTCGCGAGCGGCGCCTCCTCGAACATCTCGAACGCCTCCAGCGGGTCCATGCCCAGCTCTTCGCGCACGACCTGGGCGATCTGCTCGTACGGTGCGGGCGGTGTGTGGTCCTGCAGCCGTGTGAGCTCCTCGGTGTACGCGGCCGGCAGGAGGTCGTCCCTCGTGGCCAGCATCTGGCCGAGCTTCATGAACGTGGGCCCGAGCTGCTCGAGTGCTTGGCGCAGCCTCACGGGACCTGGCACGGGGCCCGGCGCGCCGCCGCCGTCCGCGGCGTCCGGCCCTCCCGCACGGCGCCGCAGACTCTCGGGGACGTGGCCGAGCAGGCCCGTCTGCCCGGCGAGCGCTGCCAGACCATTGCTCACGAGGATCTCGGCGATCTCGCGGTAGCGGGCGACGGAATGCGAGGGCGCCATCTCTGTCTCCTGGATCGAACGTGATCGGCGGGGTCGACGACCTGGAACCGTCGATGCTAGTGGGCCCGCGCGCGGAGCATCACTCGCAGAGCGTCTGTGAGGCGCTTCATGTGCCACGGAACGCGCTGGTCACCGCCATTTCTCCGGCGTCCTCAGGAAACTGTGAGGGTGGTCGTCGCGAACGCGGACGGAGCGGCGCGACAATCCCCGCATGACACCCACGACGCATGACCCTGCGCAGTCCCCGGGGGATGGCCAGGGCGTTCCCCACCGCGCGCCGGGCGCGCCCGCGCACATCTCCTCCACGCGCTCGGAGACAGGCCTCGGAGCCGGGGATCCTCCCCTGGGCGCACGATCCGGACATGGTGCGCACAACGGCTCCGGCGGCGATCAGGGGGGCGAGTCGCAGATCAAGAAGCTCTCGCCCTCGGGACTCATCGGCAGCGGTGCCGCGGCGGCCGCGGCCTCGGTGGTCGGCGGTCAGCTGGGCGTGGCCGGCACCGTGCTGGGTGCGGCGCTCACGTCCGTGGTCTCCGCCGCGGTCCTCGCTTTCTACACCGACTCCGTCAACACCAGTCGTCGAAAGCTGCGCGAGGTGCAGCGCAGCGGCATCCGACCCGGCGACCCGCGCTCCGGCGCGAAGTCGTCCTCCCGCACGCCGTCGGCCGGGTCCGCCGTCGCCGGCGGAGCCGAGGAGGGAGCGGCCTCGGGCGTCGCAGCCGGATCGGCCCCGCGCTCACGACTGCTGAAGGTCATCGGCATGGCTGTGGCGATCGGCGTGATCGGCATCGTCGCGGTGTTCGGCATCCAGCGTGTCATGGGCGCGGAGCTCTCGCCCGGCACCGGGCAGATCCAGCGCAGCGTCACCGGCACCGCGCACGTCTCCTCGCGCGATGACTCGTCCTCCTCGGGAGACGACTCCTCCACGACTGACGGATCCACGAGCGACGACGACTCCTCGACGACTGGTGATTCGACCGACGGTGACAGCACCGACACTGACTCGGGTGACTCGAAGGGATGGAGCCCCTTCGGAGGGGGCTCCTCGAACGGCGACTCGGACAGCGACTCGGGCACGGGCAGCGGTGGGGGCTCCGGGTCCGGTGACGGCTCGTCGGGTGACGGTTCGGGCACCGGGAGCGGTGACGGGTCGGCAGGGTCGGGGAACTCCGGCGGATCCGGATCCGGATCGGGGTCCGGCAGCGGCTCGGGCAGCGGCTCCGGCACCGGGAGCGGGGCGGGGGCCGGCACCAGGCAGTGAGTCTCAGCAGGACGCGGTCACCCCCGATGCCGCTGCCACCACAGCGCGGCCTGCACGCGGGACTCGACCTGCAGCTTGCTGAGCACGTGCGTGATGTGAGTCTTCACGGTGGTCACCTCGACCACGAGCTCCCTCGCGATCTGCTGGTTCGACATCCCGTCGGCGAGCAGCCGCAGCACCTCGCCCTCCCGTCGCGTGAGCTCGACCCCGGGTGGTGGGCCCGGCGTCGGGGCCGGCTCGTCGCGAGCGGGAGCGTCTCGGGGTGTCACGCTGCGCAGCGCGGCGACCACCGCGCGCAGCGCAGCGGGAGAGAGGATGGCGTCACCGCTGGCCACGGCGTGCACCGCCTCGAGGATCCTGCGCGGCTCCTCCGTCTTCACGAGGTACCCGTCGGCCCCGGCCGCGAGCGCGCCCAGCACGTAGGAGTCGAGGTCGAAGGCGGAGATCACGAGCACCCGCGCGCCGGCCTCGCGCAGCGCCGGCGTGATCTCGATGCCGGTCGCCCCGGGCATGCGCACGTCGGTCAGCGCCACGTCCGGGTGCTGGGCCCGTGCATGCCGCACGGCGGCGTCGCCGTCGGCCGCCTGGGCGACGACCTCGGTGCTCGGATCAGCCTCGAGCAGGGCGACGAGCCCCGCGCGCACCGCCGGATGGTCGTCGGCCACGAGCACGCGGATCGGGGTGTCCGGCTCCTCGTGGGCGAGGGGTGAGGTGGGGGCGTCGGACATCAGGAGGCCTCCGTCGTGAGCGGGGAGTGGTCCCGTATCGGGACCCGGACCTCGACGCGCCAGGTCCTCGGGTCGGTGGCGTCGGGTCCGGCGCTGAGGGATCCGCCGACGGCGAGGGCGCGCGAGCGCATCGTCGTGAGGCCGAGCCCGGGGGAGTCGTCGGCGCGGACATGGCCGGGGACGAACGCGTTGGTGCAGACCAGATGGACGGCGTCGGCGTCCGCGACGACATGCAGCCGGCGCGGCTCCCGGCCGTGGGCGAGGGCGTTCGCGACGGCCTCCGCACCGATCCGCAGCAGCGCCGCCCGCAGCGTCGGATCCACGCGCGCCGGATCCTCGACCGCCGGGTCGACCTGCACGAGACTGCCCCCGTC